>DASRBM010000089.1:0-4616 GCA_035653635.1 Acidimicrobiales bacterium
TGGCGGACCTGCTGGAGCGGCTGCCGAAGGGGGACCGCTGAGGTGCTGCGTCTGGTCCTGCCGAAGGGATCCATCGAGAGGGCGACCATCGAGCTCTTCGCCGCGGCCGACCTGCCGGTCGTGCGCTCGTCGGACGTCGACTACCGCGGCCGCATCGACGACCCACGGGTGGACGAGGTGCGGATCCTGCGACCCCAGGAGATCCCCCGCTACGTGGCCGACGGGCTCTTCGACATCGGCATCACCGGCCGCGACTGGATCGAGGAGACCGGCGCCGACGTGCTCTCGCTCGGCGAGCTGGCGTACTCCAAGGCGACCTCCAGTCCCATCCGCGTCGTGCTGGCCGTGCACCGCGACTCGCCGGTCCAGTCGGTGAGCGACCTGCCCGCGGGCGCGCGGGTGTCGACCGAATATCCGGAGCTCACCCGGCGCGCCCTGGAGAAGCACGGCGTGCAGGCGGAGATCCGCCTCTCCTACGGGGCCACCGAGGCGAAGATCCCCGACATCGCCGACGCCGTCGTCGAGATCACCGAGACGGGGCGGGCACTCGCCGCCGCCGGCCTGCGCATCGTCGACACGCTGCTCGTGTCGCGCACCGAGCTGGTCGCCAACCACGAGGCGGCGCAGGATCCGACGAAGCGGCACGCGATGGAGCAGATACTCACCCTGTTGCTCGGCACCCTCGAGGCGCGCGGCAAGGTCCTCCTCAAACTGAACGTGTCGGGCGAGCGACTGGCCGCCGTCCTCGCCGTCCTGCCCGCGCTCAAGGCACCGACGGTGTCCGAGCTCTCAGGTGACGGCGGCTTCGCCGTGGAGACGGTCGTGCCGAAGGACCAGGTGAACATCCTCATCCCCGATCTGAAGGACCGCGGCGCCACCGACATCATCGAGCTGCCGCTGTCGAAGATCGTCCACTGAGGTGGCCGCCGACCCGGCACCCGACGACACGGGGCGGGCGCGCCCTGCCCGTCGCGGCCGGCGCACAGGGGAGGTGCGGGAGTTCGACGACCCCAGGGGCGTCGGCACGGTCGAGGACGACGCCGGCGAGCGGTTCCCCTTCCACTGCACAGCCATCGCCGACGGCTCGCGCACCATCGAGGCGGGGACGCGGGTCGGTTTCGTGGTGCGGCCCGGTCATGTGGGCCGGCTCGAGGCGAGCGCCGTCACCCCGTTGGCCTGACCGCATCCGGGCAGCGGCGTCGTCCGGCTCCGCCGATGGCGCCGGAGCGGGTCACGGCTCAGCCGCCGGCACCACCCGGTTCGGCCTCGGACGCCTGGATCTGCACGAACGCCAGGCGGATCTGGGCCAGGGCCTCGACGAGGGAGGGCTCCGCCTCACCCAGGCGTCCGGCCAGGCCCTCGACGAGGGCGCCGAGCGCGTCGATGGCGAGACGGGCGGGGGCGAAGCCCGGCGGCCGCTCCGACAGGTGCATGGCGGCGAGCTCGAAGAGTCCGTAGGCGTGGTTGGCCACCACCACCTCGACGGGGGCGGCGAGGAGCTGGCCGCGCAGCGCCTCGAGGTGCTCGGCCATGGCCTGCTCTTCCTCGGAGAGCGGGCCCGGCGCGACCGGATCGGCCGCGGGCGGGGCGTCCGGGGCGCGGCCGCCGCCGGCAGGGCGGGGCGCGCCCGCCGAGGAAGGTGCACCGGGCCGGTCGACCCGGTGCTCGCCGTCGGGTGTCCAAAGGCTGCTCACGGCTGGTAGCGTAGAAGCTCGAGCAATCACGGAAAGCGGGGTCCGCACCTCGGTGCAACCCCCACCCGGCCACCGTTCGAGGTGCGTCGGGTCGACCGGAGGCCCGCCAGGGCCGACCGATGGCGCGGCTGCGCTTTCCGCCGACGGCGCCGGGGAGACCCGGGGTCCTGAACCGGAGGAATGCCGCATCGCCACCGCCTCGACGACCAGTGAGCCCAGGATCAACGACCGCATACGGGCGCGCGACGTCCGCCTCGTCGACCCCGAGGGACAGCAGCTCGGCATCCGACCTCTCCCCGAGGCACTGGCCATCGCCCGGCAGCTCGACCTCGACCTGGTCGAGGTGGCGCCGATGGCCAACCCGCCGGTCTGCCGGATCATGGACTACGGCAAGTACAAGTTCGACGCTGCCCAGCGCGCGAAGGAGTCTCGCCGCAAGACCGTGAGCGTCGGGATCAAGGAGATGAAGTACCGGCCGAAGATCGGTCCCGGCGACTTCGAGACCAAGACCCGCCAGGTCCTCAAGTTCCTGAACGAAGGCCACAAGGTCAAGGTCACGATCATGTTCCGGGGGCGCGAGGTGTTCCACCCCGAGCTCGGGAAGAAGATCCTGGACAAGGTCGCAGAGGAAGTCGGCGACGCGGCACGCGTGGAGGCCGAACCGAGACTCGACGGTCGCAACATGGTGATGGTGCTGGCACCCGACAAGCGGGCCCGCCAGTCAGCGGCCGCTCGCTCGGCCCGTCACGACGACGAGGGTGCCCCCGAGGCGGGCGGCGCCGAGGCTGGTGCAGGCGAGCCGGTGGACACGGCGGACGCCGCGCCGGCGGCCGAGGAAGGGAACTGAGCATGCCGAAGATGAAGACCGACAGGGGAGCAGCCAAGCGCTTCAAGATCACCGGCAGCGGCAAGCTGCGCCGGCGGCAGGCCATGCGCTCGCACCTCCTCGAGAAGAAGAACAGCACCAGGACGCGCCGTCTCGGGCGCGAGTCCGACGTCGCGCCGGCCGACCAGCGCGAGGTCCGGCGGCTGCTCGGCCGCTGACCCCGGGGCGCGTGCCGCGCGCCCTCTGCACACGATCGATCCAGGAAAGGAGCTCGCATGGCCAGGGTGAAGCGCGCCGTCAACGGAAAGAAGCACCGCCGCGCCGTTCTCGAGCAGGCGGAAGGGTTCTACGGCAACCGCAGCCGGAGCTTCCGCGCCGCCAACGAGGCGGTCATGCACTCGCTGCAGTACGCCTACCGTGACCGTCGGGCCCGCAAGGGCGACTTCCGGAAACTGTGGATCCAGCGGATCAACGCAGCCGCGCGGGCCAACGGCACCAGCTACAGCCGGCTCATCGCCGGGCTTCGCACCGCCGAGGTGGACGTCGACCGGAAGGTGCTGGCCGATCTGGCCGTCACCGACCCGGCTGCCTTCGCCAAGCTGGTGGCGGTGGCGAACTCGGCTCAGTCCGTGGCCTCCACGGCGGCGGACGCGTCCTGACGACCCAGCTCGCGCTGCGCCACCAGCGGGTGCAGCGCGTGCGGCGCCTGCTCCGGCGGCGCAGCGTCCGGCAGGCCGAGGGCGCCTTCGTCATGGAGGGTCCCACCCTGCTGGCAACGGCGCTCGACGCCGGGGCGGCCGTCGAATCGGTGTTCGTGGCCCCTGAGGCGCTGTCCCGGCCCGAGGTGGCCGGCCTGCTCGACCGTGCCCTCGGCGAGGGCGCTCGGGTGTTCGAGCTCGGGCCCGGTGTCCTGGAACGGGTGGCCGACACGGTCACCCCCCAGCCCGTCCTCGCCGTCGTCCGCACGCCGACACCGGCGGATGGGCTCGAAGGCCGCTCCTTCGTCGTGGTCTGCGTGGACGTGCGCGACCCGGGCAACACCGGCGCCGTCATCCGGGCCGCCGACGCGGCGGGCGCCGACGCCGTGATCTGCTGCGCGGGGACGGCCGACCCCTGGAACCCGAAGACGGTGCGGGCCTCGGCCGGCTCCGTGCTCCACCTTCCGGTCTTCTCCGGCGACGACCCGCGGCGCGCGCTCGTCGATCTCGGGCGATCCGGGTTCCGGCGGCTCGCCGCCGTGGCCCACGGGGGGACGGCCTACACCGACGCGGACCTCACGGGGCCGGTCGCCGTGGTGCTCGGCAACGAGGCCGACGGCGTGCCCGACGAGCTCCTCGACGAGATCGACGGCCGCATCACGGTGCCCATGGCCGGCCGGGCCGAGTCGCTCAACGTGTCACTCGCCTCGGCCGTGCTCCTGTTCGAGGTCCGCCGCCAGCGTTCTAACCTGCACGGCGTGGAGGACGCCCGGTGACCCCCGCCGCCGACGCGCCCGGCCCTGCGGAGGCACCGGTCGACGTGGCCGGTCTGGTGGCGCAGGCCTCGGCGGCCGCCGCCGCCGCCACCTCGACCGAGGAGCTCACCCGCCTGGAGGCCGAGTTCCTGGGCAAGCGCGGCGCATTGGCCCGAGCCCAGCGCGCCATCGGCGGGCTCGAGCCCGACGACCGGCGTCGCATCGGCGCCGAGATCGCAGAGGCCAGACGGACCATCGAGCACCTCCTGGCCGAGCGCGACGAGGTGCTGCAGACGGCCGATCGGGCCCGGCTGCTCCAGGCCGAGCGACTCGATCTCACCGAGCTCGTCGACGTGCCCCGCCGAGGGCGCGTGCACGTGGTGCAACGGACGCGCGACGAGCTCGAGGACGTGTTCGTCGGTATGGGCTTCTCGGTGGCCGAAGGCCCCGAGGTGGAGACCGACTGGTACAACTTCGAGGCGCTCAACATGCCGGCCGCCCACCCGGCGCGCGGGATGTGGGACACGCTCTACCTGGAGCTCGGGCCGCCGGAGACGGTCGTGCTGCGCACCCACACGAGCCCGGTGCAGATCCGGCTCATGCAGCACCAGCCGCCCCCGATCTACGCCGTGATGCCGGGGCG
>DASRBM010000090.1:0-5375 GCA_035653635.1 Acidimicrobiales bacterium
TCGAGGGCGGCATCCTCGTCGGTGACGCCCTGCAGCTCGTCGGCCAGGCGGGCCGCCTCGGCCTCGAGCGTCGACACCACGTCCACGTCGGCCGCCGCCTCGAGGGCCCGCAGCAACGACCGCCGGCGTTCGGCCAGCACACCGCCGATGCCGCGGGCCCGCTCGGCCAGGCCCTGCACCCGGGTCAGGCTGAGGACGAGGTCCTCTTCCCGGCTCGCCGACAACTCGGCCGTGGCCGTGTCGGCGGCGGCGTCGAGGGATACGAGCGTCGCCCGCAGCTCCTCGTCGTCGCGTCCGAGGCGGTCGCGCTCGGCGGCGGCCTGGCGGCGACGTTCCTGGAGGTCCGACAGCTCCCGTCCGACGAGGTGCAGGCGCAAGGCGCGGAGCTCCTCCGCCAGTACGGCGTGGGAGCGGGCGGCGGCAGCCTGGCGCTCGAGGGGCCGCATCTGGCGCCGCACCTCGCGCAGGAGGTCGCCCAGGCGCTCGAGGTTCTCCTCGGCGGCGGCCAGCCGGCGCTCGGCCCGCTCCCGGCGGCGGCGGTGCTTCAGGATCCCGGCCGCCTCCTCGATGACCGCCCGCCGGTCCTCGGGCCGGGCGTTCAGGATGTGGTCGAGCTGGCCCTGGCCCACGATCACGTGCTGCTGGCGGCCGACCCCGGAGTCCGACAGCAGCTCCTGCACGTCGAGCAGGCGGCAGGGCTGACCGTTGATGGCGTACTCGCTGTCACCGGAACGGAACAGCGTCCGCGTGATGGTGATCTCGGCCAGTCCGCCCGGGAGCCGACCGGCGCGGTTGTCGATGGTGAGCGACACCTCGGCCCGGCCGAGTGCCGGACGGTCGGCGGAGCCGGCGAAGATGACGTCCTCCATCTTGGAAGACCGCACCGTGCGCGGGCCCTGGGCACCGAGTACCCAGGCCACGGCATCGACGACGTTCGACTTGCCGCTGCCGTTCGGCCCGACGACGACCGTCACCCCCGGCTCCAGCTGCAAGGTCGCAGGATCGGCGAACGACTTGAAGCCTTTGAGCGTGAGGGACTTCAGGAACACTGGGGGGCCACCCTAGCGGTCGGCGGCGCGCAGTTGGGGATGGGAACAGGCCCACGCGCCACGGAATTCGAGGGCCCCGGGGACGGCCGCGACGCCGCGCCTGCGTGGCGGCCGTGGCCTAGATCTGGCAGTGCTCGC
Organism: Acidimicrobiales bacterium; assembly: GCA_035653635.1. Lineage (GTDB taxonomy): Bacteria > Actinomycetota > Acidimicrobiia > Acidimicrobiales > UBA8190 > DASRBM01. The sequence continues at coordinate 1,188 of DASRBM010000090.1, forward strand.
AGAGGAACGCGGAACGCCCGTTGACCTTCACCTTCACGATGGGATTGCGGCACCGGCGGCAGGGCTGGCCCTGTCGGTCGTACACCTGGTGCTGTCCCTGGTAGTCGCCCACCTCGCCGTACAGGTCGCGGTACTGCTCGTCGGCGAGCGACGAACCGCGCGCCTTCACCGCCTCGGTGAGGGTCTCCACCATGGCCCGGTAGAGGCGACGCACCTCCTGGGCGGAGAGGGAGTCCGACGGGCGGTCGTAGCGCAATCCGGCGGCGAAGAGGATCTCGTCCGCGTACATGTTGCCGATGCCGGCCACGAACTTCTGGTCCATGAGCAGGGCCTTGAGCGCCGTGCGCCGCTCGGTGAGCATCATGCCGAAGCGGGCCCAGCTCATCACGTCCTCGAGCGGGTCGAATCCCAGGTGGGCGAGTTCGGGCACGGCCGTCCCGAGCTCGTTCGTGGTGGTCACGAACAGCTCGCCGAAGGTGCGGGGGTCGACGAAGCGCAGCTGCCCGCCCTGGGTGAAGGTGACGACCACGTGGGTGTGACGGGCGAGCGGTTCCTTCGGCGTCGCCCGCAGCAGCTGTCCGCTCATCCCGAGATGCACCACGAGCACGTCCGGCTCGTCGAGCCCCACGAGCAGGTACTTGCCGGCGCGCTTGATCGACGTGACCTTCTTCCCCTCGAGGCGCGAGCGGAACTCGGTGCCGGTCTTGTGACGGCGGACCGAGCGCTTGCCCTTCACCTCCACCGACTTGATGCGCCGGCCGACGATCTCCTTCTCCAGATCCCGCCGGATCGTCTCGACCTCGGGCAGTTCAGGCACGGCCCTGGTCCTCGGTCGGCGGTGGGTCCGCTCCGACGGCCACCGGCCCGGCCATCGCCGGCGCCGCGTCGTCGACGGCCAGCACCTCCCAGGCGGCCCGTGCGGCCGACTGCTCGGCGTCCTTCTTCGAACGGCCCTCACCGGCGCCGCTGGCGCGTCCGCTCACGTAGACCTGCGCGGTGTAGCGGCGGGCGTGATCGGGCCCCGTGCCGTGCACCTCGTACCGCGGCAACTCGCCCACCCGGCGCATGACGAGCTCCTGCAGGCGGGTCTTGAAGTCGTCGGCACCGGGACCGGCGGCCGCCTCGGTGATGCGCCGGTCGAGCAGCCGGAGGATGAACGACGCCGCCGCGTCCCATCCACGGTCGAGGTAGATGGCGCCGATCACGCCTTCCACGGAGTTGGCGAGGATCGAGGCTTTGTGCCGCCCACCCGAGGCATCCTCACCCCGGCCGAGCAGCACCATGTCGCCGAGCTCCAGCTCGAGGGCGACCTCGGCGAGCACGTGGGTGTTGACCACCGCGGCACGGACCTTCGCCAGCGACCCCTCAGGCAGCTCGGGATACGTGCGGTAGCAGTGCTCGGCCACCACCAGCCCGAGCACGGCGTCACCGAGGAATTCGAGGCGCTCGTTGGAGGGCAGCCCACCGGCCTCGGCGCACCAGGAGCGGTGGGACAGGGCCTGCACGAGCAGCCCGGGGTCGTCGAAGGTGAACCCGATCCGGGCCATGAGCGGACCCAGGTCGGGCACGGCCAGGCGGGAGCCGGCCGGGGGCATGGCCCGGCCCGTGCCGGGCGCGGCGACGGCCGATTCGTCGGGCGACTCAGCCTGCCCCGAGCTTGGCGACGACATAGTCGACGGCGTCGCGCACCGTCCGCAGGTCCTCGAGGTCCTCGTCCTCGATGCGGAAGCCCACGGTCCGTTCCCCGAGCTCCTCCTCGAGCGCTTCCACCAGCTCGATGAGGGCGAGGGAGTCGGCGTCGAGGTCCTCGGCGAAGGAGGAGGACTCCTTGATGGCCGACGGCTCGATCTCGAGGATGTCGGCCAGCTGGTCCCGGATCAGCTCGAACACCTGGGTGCGGTCGAGCGGGGCGTTCTCCACGTGCGTCTCGGCGGGCACTCAGCGTCTCCCTCGCGATGGTCGGCCGTGTCCCCGCATCCTACCTGGCCGGGTCACGGGCCCGGCGGGAACGGGGGCGGGAATCGGCTTCGCCGAGGGGGTGGCCCTGCCCTCGGACCGCAGCGGCAGCCGGCCGTTCAGGTGGGGGCGACGGCCTTGGCCAGGGCCTCCACCAGACCGCCGGCCACGCAGTCATGCGCCACCCGCACCGCCGACACGATGGCCCGGGCAGAGGACGAGCCGTGGCTGATCACGCACACGCCATCGAGCCCGAGCAGCATGGCGCCACCTGTGTTGTCGGGGTCGAACTCGGTGGCCAGGGGGGCCAGGTGGGGAAGCAGGACCTCGGCCGCCTTCTTCGTGGCGTCGTCGCGCCCGAGCACGCCGAGGAGGGCGTCCATGAAGAAGCGCAGTGCCCCTTCGAGCGTCTTCAGGGCCACGTTCCCGGTGAAGCCGTCGGTGACGACCACGTCGGCGGTGCCCGGGAGCAGGTCACGGCCCTCGACGTTGCCGGCGAAGCGGATGCCGTGCAGCTCGGTCAGGGCCTCGTGGGTCTCCTTCACGAGGGGGGTGCCCTTCGACTTCTCCTCGCCGATCGACAGGAGCGCCACCGACGGGTCGTCCACCTGGTAGCGGGCCCGGGCGTAGGCCGCCCCCATCTGGGCGAACTGCACGAGCATGGCCGGCGTGCACTCGGCGTTGGCCCCGGCGTCGAGGAGGATGGTCGGATGCGTCCCCGGATTGGGGATGGGCGTGGCGATGGCGGGGCGGATGACGCCGGGCAGGCGACCCATCCGCAGCAGGGCGCTCGCCATGGTCGCGCCCGTGTTGCCGGCACTGACCATGGCCGAGGCCTTGCCGTCGCGCACCAGCTCGGCGGCGCGCACCAGGGAGGAGTCCTTCTTCCGGCGCACGCCGGCGGCGGGATCCTCGTCCATGGCGATGACCTCGGTCACCGCCAACGTCGGGAGCGCGGTCTGCCGGAGCGCCTCTTCGAGCCCGACGAGCAGCACGGCGACACCGAGCTCGGCCGCGGCGGCCTCGGCACCGGCCACGATCTCGTCGGGAGCCCGGTCCCCGCCCATGGCGTCCACCGCCACGGGCAACGACGCGTCGGAAGGTGTGCTCCGGCGGGCGGAGCGGGCGCTCGCCACCAGTCGGCCCCGACTAGTCGACGTCGATGGCCTGGCGGCCCTTGTACCACCCGCAGTTGGGGCACACGACGTGGGGCACCTTGGCCTGGTGGCACTGCGGGCAGACGCTGCGCGCCGGAACCCGCAGGACCCAATTGGACGCCCGCCGGCTCCTGCTCTTCGCCTTCGACGTCTTCTTCTTGGGGACGGCCATCGTTCCTCACCTAGTCGGGGGGCCCGTCCACGATAGCCGAGCCCGGCAGACCCCGGTCCCCGGCCTCAGCCGGGGGCGCCTCCCGGATCCTCGGACGGCGGGCGCAGGGCGTCGAGCGCGGCCCATCGCTCGTCGCGCGGGGGCTCGCACGTGCACGCTTGCTCGTTGCGGTCGGCCCCGCAGATCGGGCACAGGCCGCGGCAGTCGGCCCGGCACAAGGGGGCCTGGGGCAGCTCCAGGAGCACCGCGTCGCGGACGAGCGGCTCCAGGTCGACCTCCCCGTCGTGCAGCGGATACGTCTCCTCACCGTCGCCGTCCTCGGTGAAGTGCTCCCGTACGGCGACGGCCAGCTCGCCGCGGGCGGGTGCCAGGCACCGCCGGCAACTGCCCTGCCAGGGGGCCCGCACCGTGCCGGTGACGGCCACGCCGCCGAGCACGGACTCGAGCACGACGTCGGCCTCCACCTCGGCCTCGTCGGGCACGGCGCTCCCCGTGACCACGAGGTCCGGCAGGACGCCGCGACGCACCTCGTGCCAGCGGCTGCCGAGCTCCTTGCGCAGCTTGGCCGCGTGGACGAGGAACGGGCGGGTGGTCGACGACGTGGCCGGGCTCACCAGGTGCCTCCGGCGTCCTGGTCGAAGAAGCCCTCCGCGTCACCCCCGTCCTCGGTTCCGAGCTCCTCGAGCGCCGGCGGCCCGACCACCGGAGTGGCCTGCAGCTTCTCGCGGCCCGCCTGCACCGTCTTGAGCGTGCGGTCGAGGACGATCTCGAAGGAGGCGAGCTTCTGGTCGCAGAAGTCCTCGGCCTCGTGGCGCAGGCGCCGCGCCTCTTCGCGGGCGTCGTCGAGGATGCGCTGGGCGACCTGATTGGCCTGCCGCACCACTTCGGTGCGCTGGACCATGC
>DASRBM010000091.1:0-9163 GCA_035653635.1 Acidimicrobiales bacterium
GCCGTGATGCCGGGGCGCTGCTACCGGCGCGACACCCCCGACGCCCGCCACATCCCGATCTTCCATCAGATCGAAGGGCTCGTCGTGGACCGCGGCATCTCCTTCGCCGATCTGGCCGGGACCATCGAGACCTTCACCACCGCCTACTTCGGAGCGGACATCCATTCGCGTCTACGCCCGTCGTACTTCCCGTTCACCGAGCCGTCGGCCGAGTACGAGATCACCTGCACCATCTGCAAGGGCGCCGGCTGCCGCACCTGCTCGCAGACGGGGTGGATCGAGCTCGGTGGCGCCGGCATGGTCGACCCGGCCGTGTTCAGCGCCGTGGGCATCGATCCCGAGCGGTGGACGGGCTTCGCCTTCGGCTTCGGCATCGACCGCTGCGCCCAGATGCGCTACGAGCTCCCGGACATGCGTGTGCTGCTCGACAACGACGCCCGCATGCTCCAGCAGCTGTAGGGGCGGCCGTGCGCGTCCCGCTCTCCTGGTTGCGCGACTTCGCACCCGTCGAGGGTGACGTCCGGGCCGTGGCCGAGGCGCTCGACGAGCTGGGCCTCGTCGTCGAGGAGATCGTCCGCGTCGGCGAGGGCCTCGAGGACGTGGTCGTGGCCCGCGTCGAGGAGATCTCGGCCATCGCCGGCGCCGACAAGATCCGCCGCGTGGTGGTGGACGCCGGTGCCGGGCCGGTGGAGGTCGTGTGCGGCGCCTGGAATTTCGCCGTCGGAGATCTCGTTCCGCTGGCTCCCGTCGGGGCTGTGCTCCCCGGGGGGTTCGAGATCGGGCGGCGCAAGATGAAGGGCGTCGTCTCGAACGGGATGTTGTGCTCGCCGCGCGAGCTCGATCTGGCCGACGACCATCAGGGCATCCTCGTCATCGGTTCCCATCCTTCCGACGCCGCGCAGGCCGACGGGGCGCAGGCCGACGGCAAGGCTCCGGTCGAGCCGGGTACTCCGCTCATGACGGCGCTCGGGATCGAACGTGACGTCGTCTACGACATCGCCGTCACGGCCAACCGGCCCGACGCCTGGTCGGTGGCGGGGGTCGCCCGCGACCTCGCCGCCCACCTGCGGGTCCCCTACACGATGCCCGAGCCCGCCGTCACCGTCCGTCCCGGCGCCCGCCCGGTGGCCGAGCGGGCCACGGTCGAGGTGGTGGATCTCGACCTGTGCCCGCGCTTCACGGCCCGCGTGCTCGACGGCGTCGTCGTCGGCCCGTCGCCGGAGCTGATCGCGCGCCGGCTCACCCTCGCCGGGATGCGGCCCATCAACAACGTGGTCGACGCCTCCAATTACGTCATGCTCGAGCTCGGCCAACCGACGCACCCCTACGACCTGGCCGCCCTGGCCGGCCGGGGGCTGCGCGTCCGGGCCGCCCGCCCCGGCGAGACGGTGGTCACGCTCGACGGGGTGGAGCGGCGCATGGGCGAGCGCAGCGTGGGCGGCGGCGACGACCAGCGCGACTGCGTCATCTGCGACGCCGAGGACCGCCCCGTCGGGATCGGCGGCGTGATGGGCGGTGCCGACAGCGAGATCGGTGCGGCCACGACGACGGTGCTGCTCGAGGCCGCCTACTTCACGCCCATGGCCGTGGCCCGGACCTCCAAGCGGCTGAACCTGCGCACCGAGGCGTCGGCCCGCTTCGAGCGAGGATGCGACCCCTGGGGCGTCGACCGGGCGGCCGAACGCCTCGTCCAGTTGCTCGGCGGCAGCGCCCCGGACCTTTCGCCGGCCGAAGGGTCCATCGACGTCCGGGGGAAGGTGCCCATGCCCGAGCGCATCACCGTCCGCACCTCCCGGGTCAACGCCGTGCTCGGCACCGCGCTCAGCGCACCCGACATCGCCGGGTTGCTCGTGCCGATCGGATTCGCCTGCGGACCCGAGGTGGAAGGGGCGATGGTCGTGGAGGTGCCGACCTTCCGTCCCGACACCGAACGGGAGATCGACGTGATCGAGGAGGTGGCCCGTCACTACGGCTACTCCCGCATCGCCCGCCGCCGGCCCCATTCGCCGCAGGTGGGCGGGCTCGACCCGGTGCAGCGCGGCCGCCGGCAGGTCCGTGAGGTCCTTGCCGGCGCCGGCGCGTTCGAGGCGTGGACGCCGTCGCTTTTGGCCGAGGCAGACCACGAGCGGGCGGGCCTCGGTCCCGGCGGGGTCACCGTCACCAATCCGCTCACCCCCGACGAGGTCGTGCTCCGGCGCAGCATGCTGCCCGGGCTGCTGAAGGCCCTCGCATACAACGCGGCGCGCCGGCAGGGCGAGCTGCGCCTGTTCGAGATCGGCCACGTGTTCCCGCCGCCCGACGACGCCCGGGTGGAGCGGGCCATCGCCCGGCGCGACGTCACCGTCGTGGACGAGCAGGAGATGCTGGCGGTCGCGATGTCGGCGCCCGGTGACGACGCCCGCAGCGCGTCGGCGCTGTGGCAGATGCTGGCCGACACCCTGGGCATCGGCGACGTGGAGCTCGTGGCCCACGACGACGCCTCGGTGTCGGCCGCCTCGGGCGCTGGACTGCACCCGACGCGCTGTGCCCGTGTGCTCACCGCAGCGGGGGACGATCTCGGTGTGGTGGGCGAGGTCGACCCGGCCGTGCTCGGGGCCTTCGGGCTCGACGCCCAGCGCCAGCGGGTCGGGTGGCTCGAAGTGGACCTCGCCCGCGTGCTCCGCCACACGGGGGACGGCGTCGTGCGCGCCCGACCCCTCAGTCGCTATCCGTCGAGTGACATCGACCTGGCGTTCGTCGTCGGTGACGACGTGCCCGCCGCGGCTGTGGGCGCCACCTTGCGGCGGGCCGGCGGCGAGCTGCTCGAGGCCGTGTGGCTGTTCGACGTCTACCGCGGCCCGGGTACCCCGCCCGACACCCGGAGCCTCGCCTACCGCCTCCGCTTCTGTGCCCTCGACCACACCCTCACCGATGAAGAGGTGGGTGGGCTCCGGGCCCGGTGCATCGAGGCCGTCGTGGCCGAGCACCACGGGGTCCTTCGGGCCTAGCCAGCCGGATTTTCCACCAACGCACGGTCAAGCTTGCGCCGGGGACCGTCAAGGATCTGCCGCCGGGCGACGATGCAGGGACATGGCGGAAGTGGGGGAATCCCCGCGAGAGCTGAACAACTCCATGACCGGCGTGCTGCTCGCCTACGTCCGCCGGGTGGGGGGTGACGGGACGCTCGCCGCCGTGCTGGAGCGTGCCGGTGAGGCGACGCCCCTGGCCGAGCTCGAGGACCCCACCAACTGGAGCAGCTACGAGGCGACGCTCCGGCGCTTCCAGGCCGCGGCCGACGTGCTCGGCGATCCGGACATCGGCCGGCGGGCCGGGATCGACCTCTTCCGCCACTACGCCTCGAGCGAGGTCATCGCCCTCGTGCGCTCACTCGGCTCCCCGGCGGTGGCGCTCGAGGCCATCGCCGAGACGGCCAACAAGCAGTCGACGGTCGTCACCATGAACTGCGTGGAGTCGCACGACACCACCGCGCTCGTGTCAGCCGTGTCCCTCGTCCCGACGGGCCGCGACAAGCTCTTCTGCGACTACACCGCCGGTGTGCTCGAAGCCATCCCCACGGTCTTCGGTTTCGACGACGGGGTGGTGGAGGAGATCGAGTGCCAGCGCGCCGGGCACGGGCGATGCCTGTACCGCGTCACGTGGGACCCTGCCACGAGCGTGGACGCCGAGGCGAGGGCACAGTTCCTCGCCGGCCAGGTCGACGCGCTCACGCACCGCTTCGAAGCGCTCGAGAGGCTCGCCACCGAGCTCGCCTCCATCGGCGACATCGATGTCGCCCTGCAGACGGTGACCGACCGCGCCGGCGTGGCCGTGTGGGCGCCGCAGTTCCTTCTGGTCGTGCGCCTGCCGCGCGAGCAGTTCCCCCGGGTGCACTCGGTCGGGCTCACGCCCGAGCAGGCGGCACGCTGCGCAGAGGAGATCCTGGCGCCCGATCCCGATGACCACGGCGGGGCCCGCCTGATCGTCGACGTCGCCTCCGCCGACGCCACGTTCGGGCGCCTCGTCGCTCTCTATCCCGAGGGCCAGCGCTTCCTCCCCGAGGAGCGCCGGTTGCTCGCCGCCTACGCCGGTCATGCCGCCGCCGTGCTCGCCACCGCCGCGGCCCTGGCCGAGGCCCGGGAGCGGGCCGAGACGATCGGCGCCCTGTTCGATCTCGCCACCGCGCTGTCGGAGGTGGGCACGGTCGACGAGGTGGCGGACCGCCTCGCGCGCGCCCTGCCGCCGGTGGTCGACTGCGAGCGGGCCTCCGTGTTCGTCTTCGAGCCCCGCGACGCCGTGCTCGTGTGCCGTGGCCAGAGCGAGGCCGATCCGTACGACGACGGCCCGGAGGGTCGCCGGCGGGGCATCCGCCTCGACCGCTCGCTGCTCACCCGCCTGACCCGGCATCCCGAGCCGGTGCGCTTCGGTCACCACCCGGCGCTCGACCTGTCCGACAACGGGACGTGGTCCGAGCTCGGTGCGGCCGTCGGCTGCTCCTTCGGCGTGGTGATGCCCATCGTCGCCCGCCACAGCCTGCTCGGCCTCGTCGTCGCCGGCTCGGGCCGGTGGTCGCTCGGCGCGCCCGACGAGGGCCTGCGCGACCGTTTGCTCGGGGTCGCCGGCATCGCCGCCACCGCCCTCGACAACGCGCGGCTGCTCGACCAGATCCGGCACCAGGCCGGCCACGACGGGCTCACGGGCCTGCCCAACGCGCGTCTGCTCGACGAGCTGGCCGAGGCGGCCATCGCCACCGCCCGACGACACGGCTACGGCATCGGTGTGCTGTTCGTCGACCTCGATCTGTTCAAGGCCGTCAACGACGAGCTCGGGCACCACGCCGGCGACGCCCTGCTCGTCGAGGTCGGGGCCCGCCTGCGCACGGCGGTGCGCGCCGGTGACACCGTGGCCAGGCTGGGCGGGGACGAGTTCGGTGTGCTCCTGCCGCACGTGGTCGACCTCGCCGACGCCGAGGCGGTGGCCGAGCGGATCATCGCGGTGCTCGACGCACCGCTGCTCGGCCTAGAAGGCCAGGCCCATGTGTCGGCGAGCGTCGGGGTGGCCGTGTCGGCCGACGCGTCCGAGACCTTCGACGCCCTCGTGCGCCGGGCCGACCGGGCCATGTACGAGGCGAAGGCCACGGGCCGGGCTCGTTACCGCGTCGCCCACTGACCACGTCGTCCCGACTCCGTGGTCGCCGGACCCGTCGTCGCGGGACCGTCGTCGCCGGACCCGTCGTCGCGGGTCCCCTGGCGCGCCCCGCCACGGTCGGCTGCAGGCGATCTGACACACCCCGGGGGCACGGGTACGGTCTCCGGCCATGGCCGTCGTCGCCGATCCGGCCGCTCCGCTCGCCGCGTCAGGCGACCGCGTGGCGCATCCGCACCGGTGGCGCCGGGCCGTGTCCGTGCTCGTGGCGGGGTGTGTCGTCGTCGCCGGACTGCTCACCTGGAGGTCGCTGCAGGGGAGCGCGCCCGGGGCGCCGCCCGCGTCGATGGGCAACGCCGTGGACCTCGCCCTGCCGGCGACCGTGCTCGACGCCCCCCTCGTCGACCAGCAGGGTCGTCCCCGTCCACTGTCGTCGTTCCGGGGGCACATCCTCGTGCTCGTGCCGTTCCTGACGTCGTGCCAGGAGGAGTGCCCCATCACCACCGGCGCCTTCCTCGTCCTGGCCAGAGACGTGCGGGCCGCAGGGCTGCAGGGCAAGGTCGAATTCGCCGAAGCCTCGGTCGACCCGGCTCGCGACGTTCCGAGCCGTCTGTCCGCCTACGAAGCACGCACCGGCGCGCACTGGCCGATCCTGACCGGAACACCGTCCACCATGGCGGCGCTGTGGAAGCACTTCGGCGTGTACGTGCAGCAGGTCCCCGAGGCGAACCCGCCCGGCGACGATTGGCAGACCGGCGCCCCCTACACCTACGACGTGGACCACTCCGACGGGTTCATCCTCATCGGTCCCGATCAGCACGAGCGGTTCGTCACCGTCGCGCCCGTCGACCTGCGGGGGCACGCGCTGGATCGTCCCCTGGCGTCGATGCTCGACAGCACGGGCGTCACCAACCTGTCGGCGCCGACCTCGGGTTCGTGGACGATCGCGCAGGCCCTGCAGGCCATCGGGTGGCTGGCCGGCCGCACCATCCCGCAGGCGCGCTGATGGCTGGGGGAGACCGGTGACCGGGGTTGCGGCCGCCGCCGCCATCAGTCCGCCGCTGTCGTTGCATCAACTGCTCACCGGTTGGCAGACCGACGCCCTGAGCATCGCAGCCATGGTCGTCGAAGCCGCCCTCGTCGTCTGGTACGTGACCGCCATCCGGCGCCTGGCGACGCGAGGCCGACACTGGTCGAGATGGCGGACGGCCTCCTTCCTCGCCGGCACCCTCCTCGTGGTGGTGGCGACGCAGTCCGGCTTCGCCTCCTACGACGACTCGGTCTTCTCGGTCCACGTGGTGCAGCATCTGCTGCTCATGAACTTCGCGCCGATCCTCTTTGCGCTCGCGGCGCCCATGACGCTCGCGCTGCAGTCGTCGTCGCGTCGCACGCAGCAAGCACTGCTGCGCGTCCTCCACCACCCCGTCGTCGAGGCGATCACCCATCCCGCGGTGGTGGCATCGCTCGCGTACCTGACGATGCTGGTGTTCTTCCTGACGCCGCTCTATCAGCTGTCGCTGGAGCATCCCCTGCTGCACGACTTCACCCACTTGCACTTCCTCGTATCGGGTGCGCTGTTCTGGTGGCTCGTGATCGGGCTCGACCCGTCGCGCTGGCGTCTGTCGCACCCGCAGAAACTCGGCGTGCTCGCCGTCGGCATCCCGGTCACCGCCATCCTCGGGGTGTCGCTCACCGGCGCCCACGGCTCCATCGCCCCGCTCTTCCACAGCGTGGCGGACACCAGGGCCGGTGGTTCCATCTTGTGGGTGGCGGGCGAGCTCACGACGCTCGTGGCCATGGGCATCACCGTGTACCAGTGGATGCGCTACGAGGAGCGCGAGGCGGTCCGGGCCGACCGCCGTCTCGACGCCGAAACCGTCGCCGCGGCCGCGACCGGGCCCGCCCCCGACACGCGACCGGTCCTCCCCGACCGGGGGGCCGTGTCCCCCGGTCAACCGGGGCCGGTCGAGGGGCGCGCGCAGCCGCAGGTCACGGGGCAATGACTCTTCTCGGGGCCCGGCGTGTGGTACTGCTATGGGCACCAGAGAAAGGAGGTGGTCCAACTGCATAGTCAACGTTTCGGGACCCTGGAGGTGGCTGGCCGCTAAGGCGGCTCGCTGGACCACCTGGCGAATACCAGCCAGACACCCGCCGACCCACTCAGCCGGGCCTCGTCCCGTCCGGCGCAGTCCCAGTGGATCGGTGCCTTTCCAGCAGAACGTGACGAGGGGCGTCCTCCGGGGCGCCCCTCGTTCGCGCCCGGCGGGCCGCTGCGACGGCGGGTCCGCGGGTCGGGGTGTGCCGGCTCCGCCGCCCGGCGACGGCGGTGATGCTCAGCCGTCGTCGACGGCCAGCCGGTGGCGAAGCCGGCGGGTAGCTGCGCCCATCCACGGCTCGAGCGCGTCGAGGTCCTCGTCGTCGAGGGAGTCGAGGAAGCACCATCCCACGACCTCCTCGGCGTCGACCGAGGTGGAAGCGACCTCCTCCACTGCGGCCATCGCCCGGTGGAGCACCGCGCCCGCCCCGCTCGGGTCCTCGGCCCACAGCGCCACCATGTCGGCGAGCTCGGTGAAGGCGGCGGCCGCTCCCGGGTCGTCGTCGAAGGCCGCGACCAGCTCGAGGTAGCGCGGCGCGAACTCGGGGACCCGGTCGAGGAGCACCTCCACTTCCGGGCAGAGGACGACCGGCACGCCGGGGGAGGGCGGGTGTGGTTCTGAGTGCATGGATGAAAAATAATGAAAAGATATGGAAAGCGACAAGGGCGAATTTGAGTTACGTATTGCGATGCATCGTCTGACGTACTACAATCATCGCCATGACCGACCCCCTCGTCGACCTCGGTCGCTACTCGGGACCGGCGACCCTCGTGCTGTCGAGCCTCGCCGGCGGCGACAAGCACGGCTACGCCCTGGCGCGCGACGTGGAGGACTTCTCCGGCGTCACGCTCGGCCCGGGCACGCTCTACGGCGCGCTGGCCCGTCTCGAGGAGGCGGGCATGGTCGAGCCGCTGCCGAGCGAGGACCGGCGCCGGCCGTACCGCATCACCGCCGCCGGGGCCCGGGCGCTCGAGGCGCAGCTGCGGGCGCAGCGGCAGGTGGCCGAGGTGGGGCTCCACCGTCTGGCCCTCGGCGGGGCGGGCGGCTGAGATGACCGATCGACCTGGTGAGGGTGCACAGCACAGTTACGGACGTCGTGCCGGCCGGCACCTGTTGCGCTGGTACCCGGCCGGCTACCGAGAGCGCTACGGCGAGGAGCTCGGCGCCCTGATCGACGACGAGCTGGCCGCCCGGCCGCACTCGGTGCGCATCCGATTGGACGTGGCCCGAGCCGGGCTGGGGGAGCGCGCCCGGGCCGGGGCGCTCGCCGGCAGCGGCGCCGGCCCCGACGACCGGGCCCGCGCCTACGCGCTGGTGGTGCTGTGCGGCTGGGCCCTGTGCACGGCCGCCGGTGCGGCGCTCGCGAAATACGCCGAGCACTGGGACGCCGGGCTCAGCTGGCCGGCCAAGCGGTGGTCGGAGGCGGGTTTCGACGTGATGAGCGTGGCGGCCCTCATCGGTGGGGCGGCTGTGGTCGCCGCCGGCCTCGTGTGCGTCGGACCGCTCCTCGCCTGGTGGCGCGGCGGGGGGCTCCGGGCCCAGCGCCGGCCGCTGGTGGCGGCACTCGTCGCCTCCGCCCTGTGGCTGACCTTCTTCGGCCTCGTGGCGGGATCGAACGGCGTCGCGCCCGGGACGACGCCGCAGGGCGGGCTCCATTGGCTCGGCGTCGCCTTCGTGGTGTGCGGACTGGCCGCGCTCGCCTGTGTCACCCGGGCCGGGGTGGCCGTGGCCCGGCGGCTCACGATCGATCGTCGTCGCCTGCGGCTGCTCGTCGGTCTCGCCACCGTGGTCGGTGCGGCCATGACGCTCGTCCTGGGCGGGGCCGCCCTGTGGTGGGTGGCCTTGCCCGCCCCCGGGAAGGGGGCGATCGTCCTCGGCCCCGTGCTCCGGGTCGGCTCGACGAGCGTCGACGCCGTCGTGATCGCCGTGCTCCTGGCCATGGCCCT
>DASRBM010000092.1:0-4194 GCA_035653635.1 Acidimicrobiales bacterium
GAAGCAGGACTTCGTGGCCATCCTCGAGGCCATGGACGGCCTGCCGGTGACCGTGCGCCTCCTCGACCCGCCGCTGCACGAGTTCCTGCCCTCCATTTCGGAGCTGGAGATCAAAGACGCCACGACCGGCCTGTCGGATGAGGAGAAGAAGCTCCTGGCCGCGGCCCGCACCTGGCAGGAGTTCAACCCGATGCTCGGCACCCGCGGTGTGCGCCTCGGTGTCATCAAGCCGGGCCTCTACGCCATGCAGGTGCGTGCCCTCATGCAGGCCGCCGTCGACCGGGTGAAGGACGGCGGCAAGCCGGTCATCGAGATCATGATCCCGTTGACGGTGACCCGCGAGGAGCTCGCCCTCGCCCGGGGCTGGGTGGAGGACGCCGTCCGCGAGACGCTCGCCGAGGGGGCCGACGCGTCGGTGCGCCGGCGCCTGCAGGTCCTCATCGGGACCATGATCGAAACGCCGCGCGCCGCGCTGCGGGCGGGTGAGATCGCCGAGGTGGCGGACTTCTTCTCCTTCGGCACGAACGACCTCACCCAGATGACGTTCGGCTTCAGCCGCGACGACGTCGAGGGCCGGATGATGTCCTCGTATCTCGAGAAGGGCCTGCTCGTGCACAACCCGTTCGAGGTCGTCGACCCGGACGGCGTGGGAGAGCTGGTGCGCCTGGCCGTGGACCGGGGACGGGCCACGCGGCCGAGCCTGAAGGTCGGCGTGTGTGGCGAGCACGGCGGGGACCCCGAGTCGATCGCCACCTTCGCGGCGGCCGGTCTCGACTACGTGAGCTGCTCGCCGTTCCGGGTGCCGATCGCCCGTCTGTCGGCCGCCCAGGCGGTCCTGGCCCAGGCGGTCCCCTCTCGCCGTCCTGCGGCGAAGGCGGCCGGGTCGAAGAGCACCAGGTCGTCGAAGCGGGCTCTGGCGAAGAAGGCCGCCAGGAAGGCAACCGCCAAGAAGGCAGCCGCCAAGAAGGCGGCCAAGGGCACGACCGCCCGCACCAGGAAGACCGCGGCCAGGAAGACCGCAAAGCGGGCTCCGGCCAAGAAGACCGCAAAGCGGGCTCCGGCAAAGAAGACCGCCAAACGGGCCCCGGCCAAGAAGACCGCCAAGCGGGTGCCGGCGGCCAAGTCGGGCCGGGGCCGGGGCGCGAAGAAGGCCGTCCGCAAGGCGGGGCGGGCGGCGGCGCGGCGCCGGTAGTCGCACCCGGCGAGTACCGTCCTCGCCGTGGCCATTCCGGAGGAGGACGTGGCCCGGGTCCGGGCCGCCACCGACATCGTCGCGCTCATCAGCGAGCACGTCGGCCTCAAGCGCCAGGGCACACGGTGGGTGGGGCTGTGCCCCTTCCATCAGGAGAAGAGCCCGTCGTTCAGTGTGAACGCCGAGCTCGGCGTCTTCTACTGCTTCGGCTGCCAGCGCTCGGGTGACGCCATCACCTTCGTGCGCGACACGGAGCACGTCGACTTCGTGGAGGCGGTGCGCCGCCTGGCCGACCGCTCCGGCGTCACCATCACCGAGGACAGCGCGGCGGCAGCCGACCGTCAGCGACGGGCCCCGCTGTTCAGCGCGCTGGAGCGTGCCGTCGCCTTCTACCACGAGCGCCTGCTCTCGGCGCCCGACGCGGGACTGGCGCGCGACTACCTCCGCTCGCGCGGCTACGACGGCGACACCGTGCGCGCCTTCCAGCTGGGATGGGCGCCCGACGAGTGGGACGCCCTTGCCAGGCACCTGAAGGTGGCCGACGCCGTGCTGGCCGACTCGGGCCTCGGCTTCGTCAACCGCCGTGGCCGCCAGCAGGACGCCTTTCGGGCCCGGGTCGTCTTCCCCATCTTCGACCCTTCGGGACGCCCCATCGCCCTCGGGGGCCGCATCCTGCCCCCACCCGCGGGCAGCGACCCGGGCGCGTCCGGACCCAAGTACAAGAACTCCCAGGAAGGGCCGGTCTACTCCAAGCGGCGCACGCTCTACGGGCTCAACTGGGCGAAGAAGGACGTCATCGAGCACGGCGAGGTCATCGTGTGCGAGGGCTACACCGACGTCATCGCCTTCTTCCAGGCCGGCCTTCCCCGGGCGGTCGCCACCTGCGGCACCGCCCTCGGTGAGGAGCACTTCCGGCTGCTGCGCAACTTCGCGAAGCGCGTCGTGCTCGCCTACGACGCGGATGCCGCCGGTCAGGCGGGCGCAGGGCGCGTCTACGAATGGGAGCGTCACCACGAGATCGACGTCGCCGTCGCCGCGCTCCCTGCCGGTTCGGACCCTGCCGACCTGGCCCGCACCGCTCCCGACCGCCTGCGCGCGGCGGTGGCCGAAGCCCAGCCCTTCCTGCGCTTCCGGGTGGAGCGGGTGCTCGCCGACGCCGAGCTGTCGACCGCCGAGGGCCGGGCCAAGGCGGCCGAGGTGGCGCTCGCGGCGGTGGCCGAGCATCCCAACGAGCTCGTGCGCGACCAGTACCTCATGTCGGTCGCCGACCGCTGCCGACTCGATGCGGCGTCGCTGCGGCCCGTGCTCGAACGGCTCGTCCGCCAGGGACCTCCGGCCCAGGTGGACACCGCACGCGGGGCCCGACGCGGCCCCGCCGACGAGGCGCCGGTGCAGCCGGCCACGCCGGCGGCGTCAGGCAACGGGCGTGGACCCCGGCGGCAGGGATCGGACGCCATGCGTGCCGGGCTCGAAGCGCTGCGCCTGGCCGTGCACCGCCCGGAGCTGGTGGCGCACCGTCTCGAGAGCGTGCTGTTCGTGGATCCTGTGCAGCGGGCCGCCTTCGACGTGCTCGCCGAAGCGGACGACGTGCACGACGCACTGGCCGTCGCGGAGCGTGGTGAGGCGCAAGTCGGCCAACTCCTGCGCAGATTGATGGTTGAGGAGCCCTCCGCGGATGCCGATGACGTGATCATGCAGCTGGTGCGCATCGCTTCGCGTCGAGCCCTGGCCGACGTGGAGGCGCAGGCCCGATTGTCCCCTGACGACCTGCCAGAACTGGCCCGCGTGGCGGCGAGTGTGCGGCGCGACCTGGAAGATCTCGAGGACCCCGACGCCGGCGCGGCGGCCACCGATCGGTTGCTAGCCTGGCTCGCGGGGAGCGGCGAGGAGAGCGCATGAGCGACGTTCACCCGCAGACCGGTTCGGTCCGGCCTGCACCAGAGGGGATCGCCGTAGAGGGCTTCGAGCGGTTGCTCGCAGTCGGACGTCAGCGCGGATATCTGACGCAGGACGACCTCATCCTCGTCCTGCAGTCGGTGGAGCTCTCGTACGAGGTCATCGAGGACGTCGTCGCCCGTGTGCGCGCCGAAGGCATCGAGTACTTCGAAGAAGGCCGGCGCGACGTGGCGCCGGTCGAACTCGCCGAAGCGGTCGCCGAAGCGGTCGCCGAAGGGGTCGTCGAGTCCCTGCCCGTCCCGCCGCTCGCCGACGTCGATGCCGTGGCCGAACCGGCGGTCGAGCCGTCGAAGGAGGCCGCTCCGCGCGGGCGTCGGAAGCCTGAGGCCGAACCGGTCGACGAGGTCATGGACCGCCAGACGCCGCGCCCCGGGCGCGGTCGCATCGCGTCGTACTCCTCTGGTGATCACGGCGGATCGGCGGCCGACCCGGTCCACACGTATCTGAAGGAGATCGGCAAGGTCCCGCTGCTCACGGCCGAGCTCGAGGTGGAGCTGGCCAAGCGCATCGAGGAGGGGACCTTCGCCACCCAGGCGCTCGCCGACGGCGAGGCCGGCGGGGCCCGGCTCCCCTCCGACGAGCGTGTGGCGCTGCAGCGCAAGATCCGGCGCGGCCAGCAGGCCAAGGAGGCCCTCATCGAGGCGAACCTGCGCCTCGTCGTGTCGATCGCCAAGCGGTACCGCAACCGCGGACTCGCCTTCCTCGACCTCATCCAGGAGGGCAACCTCGGCCTGATGCGGGCCGTGGAGAAGTTCGACTACACGAAGGGCTTCAAGTTCTCCACCTACGCCACCTGGTGGATCCGTCAGGCCATCACGCGGGCGCTCGCCGATCAGGGCCGCACCATCCGGATCCCCGTCCACATGGTGGAGACGATCAACAAGGTCGTGCGGGTCCAGCGCCAGCTGCTGCAGGAATTCGGGCGCGAGCCGACGGTCGAGGAGATCGCCAGCCGGGTCGAGTTCCCCATCGAGCGGGTGCGCGAGATCCAGCGCATCAACCAGGACACCGTCTCGCTCGAGCAGCCGATGGGCGACGAGGAGGAC
>DASRBM010000093.1:0-3381 GCA_035653635.1 Acidimicrobiales bacterium
CGCACGACCTCGGGCCGGTGAGCCGCCATGAGGATGGCGATGCCGCCGCCGTAGCTGTGCCCGACGACCACGGCCGGCGCCGCGGCGCGGGCGGCGAGCATGTCGGCGAGCAGGTCGGCGTTCTCGCGCATGGAGACCGGCGCCTGCTGGCTCCGGCCGTAGCCGGGACGGTCCGGCGTGAGCACGCGGTGGTCACCGAGAAGGTCCTCCACCACGAGCTCCCAGTCCGTGCCGAGCCCGGGTTGGCCGTGCACGAGCAGCACCGGTGCCCCCGTGCCGGCGTCGTCAACGTGGAGCGCTTCCCACCCGCCGTCCATCGCCGCCGATTGTGTCACGATCGTTCGCCTCACCCGGCGTCGGAGGCTGCTCGGCGATCGGCGCCGCGGCCAACCCGTCGTCGATGGTCCCCGCGGTGTCGTCGCTGCCGTGCGCATCGTCGCTGCCGTGCGCATCGTCGCTGCCGTTCATGTCGCCCAGGGGAAGCTCGACCTCGAACACGGAACCGACCTTGGCGCCGCGGACGACCCGGGCCACACCCCCGTGGGCCGCGGCCAATGCGCCCACGATCGACAGTCCCAGACCCGTACCCGGCCGTCCCCGGGCGTCGGGTCCGCGGTAGAACCGGTCGAAGACGTGCTCGGCCGCCTCGTCGGAGAGACCCGGTCCCTCGTCGGCCACCCGGATGACGGCGTGCCCGTCGCGCCGTTCCACGGCCACGTGCACGGGCGTGCCCGGCGGCGTGTGCACCTGGGCGTTGCCGAGGAGGTTGTCCACCACCTGGCGCAGGCGCCCGGCGTCCCCCGCCACCTCGATGGCGGGATCGACCTCGGCGATGACCGGATGCCCCGGGTCGGCGGTGCGGGCCGCGTCCACCGCCTCGCGCACCACCTTCGACAGGTCGACCGGCTGCTGCTCGAGCTGGCGGCCCTGGTCGAGGCGGGCGAGCAGCAGGAGATCGTCGACCATGACGCTCATGCGGGCCGCCTCGTGCTCGATGCGCTCGGCCGCCCGGGTCCGGGCCTCGTCGTCCTGGAGCGCGCCCTTGCGCAGCAATTCGGCGTATCCGCGGATCGACGTGAGCGGCGTGCGCAGCTCGTGCGAGGCGTCGGCCACGAACCGCCGCAGTCGCGCCTCCGATCGTCGCCGCTCGGTGAAGGCGGCCTCGATCTGGCTGAGCATGCCGTTGAGCGCGCTGCCGAGTCTCCCCACCTCGCTGCGGCCATCGGCGTGACGCACCCGCTGACGCAGATCCCCCCCGGCGATGGCTCCGGCCGTCGTGGTCATGTCGCGCAGGGGGCGCAGCCCGAAGCGCACGATCCACAAGGTGACGACGAGCAGCAGGACGACGACCACGACCGACACCCCGACCTCGATGCGCGTCAGCGACGACAGGGTCTGGTTGGTGGGCGCGAGGGGGATCATGTTGACGATCACCCCGCCGGGCACGTTGAGAGCCTCACCGAGGTAGTACGGCGCGCCGCCCTGCCCCGCGGCGGACGCCGTGAACGACGGCTGATCGGGCAGGTAGACCCCGTGCAGGGTGCCGAAGTGGTGCACGGCCGGCGCACTGCGTACCGGCAGGCGCGGGGGCAGCTTCGGCAGAGGGTCCTGGGAGGCGCTCGAACCCGAAGGGCGCCGGAGCACGACCACGCCGTTCGCATCGCGCACCTCGACGTAGATGTCGGGGCTCACCCGGGCCGCCAGCAGCGCGGCGCTGAGCCGTGCCGTGCGCGGCAGCGACGACGGCGGTACCACCGCCCCCGCCCCGCTGGCCGGAGCCGGCTGCTCCACGCCGGACTGGTCCCCCACCACGTCCCCGAAGCCGGCGCCGGTCCCGGCGGTCACGCTCAGCTGGTCGAGCCACGCCGCCTGGTGGTCCGACACCTCGGTGCCGGCCGCCGCCACCGCACGCTGGTAGGCGAGCTCGATGTAGTCGTAGGCCTGGCTCTGGGCCACGTCCACCTGCTCGTCGAGACGGCCGTAGAGGAACGAGCGCAACGACGACAGGGTGACCACGTCGGTGGTGACGACGGCGGCGACGAGCGCCACCAGCATCCCGACCACCAGACGCCGGCGCAGCGACACGGCGTCCTACTCCCGCTCGGGCGGCAGGCGCAGGCTGTAGCCCACGCCGCGCACGGTGTGGATCAGGGGCGGCTCGAAGCAGTCGACCTTCTTCCGCAGGTAGCTGATGTAGGTCTCGACGATGTTGGGATCGCCTTCGAAGTCGTAGGGCCACACGTTGTCGAGGATGTCGGACTTCGACAGCACCCGCCGGGCGTTCGACAGCATGTAGTGGAGCAGGTTGAACTCGGTCGCCGTCAGGTCGACGATGTTGCCCCGGCGCCACACCTCGTGGGTGTCCTCGTCCATGACGAGATCGGCGTAGGTGAGGCGACCGTCGTCCTCCTCCACCACCCGGCCGGCGCTGCGCCGCAGCACGGCATGGATGCGGGCCACGAGCTCGTCGAGGCTGAAGGGCTTCGTCACGTAGTCGTCGGCCCCGACGGTGAGCCCCGCCACCTTGTCCTCGGTGGCGTCGCGGGCCGTCAGGAAGAGGACGGGGGTCTCCACGCCGTCGGCCCGCAGGCGCCGGCATACCTCGGTGCCCTCGAGGTCGGGGAGCATCACGTCGAGCAGGATCAGGTCGGTACGGGTGCTGCGGGCGGCCCCGATGGCGCCCGCCCCGGTGTCGGCCACCTCGACGTCGAACCCCTCGAAGCGCAGGGCGGCGGCCAACAGGTCCGTGATGTACGGCTCGTCGTCCACCACCAGGATGCGGGGCCCGGGCACGGCTCCATGATCGCAGACGGGCCCCGTGGCGCCCCGGGCGGGTCAGCTCCGCTCGAGGGCCGGCTCCGGGTGGCCTGCTCCGCCGGTGGGCCCGGCCGGTCGGGGCCGGTGCCCGGAAGGCGGGGTCCGGGTCAGACGGCCACCTTCTCGACCGGGGACCGCCGTCCGCCGCTGCGGCGCAGCAGGCGCCCGAGCCGGACGAGCCCCCACCACGTCACGAGCGCGAACGCCTCGACGACGATGCGGGTCGACATCTTGGACTTGCCGTCCACCCGGTCCACGAACCGGATGGGCACCTCGACCACCTTGCCGCCGAGCTCGAGCATCCGGAAGGCCATCTCGATCTGGAACCCGTAGCCGTCGGCCCGGATCTTCTCGAGGTCCATCCGGCCGAGCACGGTGGCGCGGTAGGCCCGGAACCCCGATGTGGAGTCGGTGAGGTGCAGGCCGAGCGCCAGCGACGCGTAGACGTTGCCGCCGCGGGAGATGAGGCGCCGGTGCCAGGTCCACTGCGGGATCGACCCGCCGGGCACGTAGCGCGAACCGATGACCAGATCGGCACCGCGCTCGAGTCCGGCCACGAGCTCG
>DASRBM010000094.1:0-4391 GCA_035653635.1 Acidimicrobiales bacterium
GCCCTGCTGCGCGACCCCGAGCCCGACGCCCCGGCGGACGTCCTGGTCAGCCGTTGACCGCGGGACCGCAGCGGGTACGGTGACCAGAGTGAGCGATCCCGAGATCGAGCAGCTCGGCATCAACGTCATCCGCGGGCTGGCGATGGATGCACCCCAGCGGGCCAACTCCGGCCATCCCGGTACGGCCATGGCCCTCGCGCCCCTCGCCCACGTGCTCTTCACCCGGGTGATGACGCACGATCCCGAAGAGCCGAAGTGGCCCGACCGCGACCGGTTCGTGCTGTCGGCCGGCCACGCCTCGATCCTGCTCTACAGCATGCTGTACCTGACCGGCTACGGCCTCACCCTCGACGACATCAAGCAATTCCGCCAGTGGGGCAGCCGCACGCCCGGTCACCCCGAAGTGCACCTGGTGCCCGGGGTCGAGGTGACGACGGGCCCACTCGGACAGGGGTTCGGCAACGCCGTGGGCACGGCGCTGGCCGAGCGCTTCCTGCGGGCCAGGTTCGGACCGGAGCTCGTGGATCACCACACCTTCGTCATCTGCTCGGACGGCGACCTCATGGAGGGGGTCAGTCATGAGGCCGCCTCGCTGGCCGGTCATCTCGGTCTCGGGCGACTGGTGTACGTCTACGACGACAACCACATCACCATCGACGGCGATACCGAGCTCGCCTATGACGACGACGTCGCCGGGCGCTTCGAATCGTACGGCTGGCACACGGAGTTCCTCGGTGAGGTGGCGAACGACACCGGCGTGCTCGAGTCCGCCCTGCGGCGGGCGATGGCCGTCGAGGACAAGCCCTCCATGCTCATCCTCCGCAGCCACATCGGCTGGCCGGCGCCGACGAAGACCGACACCGCCTCCGCCCACGGCAGCCCCCTCGGCGAGGAGGAGATCCGGAGAACGAAGGAGATCCTCGGCCTGCCGCCCGACGAGCAGTTCTGGGTGCCGCCGGAGGTGCTCGAGTTCTACCGGTCGTCCACGGCGCGGGGCCGGAAGGCGAACCAGGCCTGGCGCGAGCGCTTCGGCGCCTGGGGCGGCGACCGCGCCGTGTGGGAGGCGTGCCAGAAGGGCCGGGGCCTGTCCGGTTGGGAGGGCAAGCTCCCGACCTTCGAGGCCGGCAAGGACCTCGCCACCCGGCGGGCCGTCAAGCAGTGCATCGACGCCACTGCCGAGGTCGTCCCCGGCGTCGTGGCCGGCGCCGCCGACCTCACCGAGAACACCGGCATGGAGCTGGCCGACGGCGTCGTGCAGTCGCGGGCCCACCACGAGGGGAACCAGCTCCACTACGGAATCCGCGAGCACGCCATGGGCGCGGTGATGAACGGCATGGCCCTGCACGGCGGCACGCTGCCGGTGGGCGGCACGTTCTTCGTCTTCAGCGACTACATGCGCCCCTCGGTGCGGCTGGCGGCGCTTTCGGAGGCGCACGTCGTCTACTCGTGGACGCACGACTCCGTCGGGCTCGGGGAGGACGGTCCGACCCACCAGCCGGTGGAGCAGCTCGCCGCCATGCGGGCGATGCCGGGGCTCCGGGTGATCCGGCCGGCCGACGCCAACGAAACGGCGCACGCCTGGCGCATCGCCGTCGACGGCGACGGCCCCACCGCACTCATCCTCTCCCGTCAGAGCGTGCCGGTCCTGGCGGGCACGGCCGAGGCCTACGAGGGCGTGCGTCGCGGCGGCTATGTCCTGCGCCGTGCCGACGGTGACGGGCCCGACGTCGTGCTCGTCGGCACGGGCAGCGAGGTCCACCTGTGCACCGAGGCGGCCGACATGCTCGCCGCCGAGGGCATCGGCGCCTCGGTGGTGTCGCTGCCGAGCTGGGAGCTGTTCGCCGAGCAGAGCGGCGACTACCGCGACGGCGTGCTGCCGCCGGGCGTGCCGAAGCTCTCGGTCGAGGCCGCGGCCTCCTTCGGATGGGACCGCTACGTCGACGACTCGGTCGCCATCGACCACTTCGGTGCCTCCGCGCCCGGCACCGAGGCCCTGGAGCACTTCGGTTTCACCGCGTCGAACGTGGCCGACCGAGCCCGTGCGCTGCTCGCCGGCCGTCGCCCCTGACGCTCGGCTGCCGCGGCGCCGGCGCACGCCGATCGGCCCGACCACGAAAGGATCCGGCCATGACCAAGCTGCATGACCTGTTCGAGCAGCAGAACCAGAGCCCGTGGCTCGACAACCTCCGGCGCGACTATTGCCGCGGCGGCCACCTGCAGGAGCTGGTCGACCAAGGCGTCCGCGGCGTCACGTCCAACCCCACCATCTTCGCCAAGGCGATCGAGGCCGGCAGCGACTACGACGAGCAGTTCGGCGATCTTCTCGCCTCCCATTCGGTGGAGGAGGCCTACTGGACCATGGTCGAGGACGACATCCGCGAGGCCCTCGCCATCCTGCGCCCCGTCCACGACGCCTCGGACGGGCTCGACGGGTACGTATCGCTCGAGGTCGCTCCCGCGCTGGCGCACGACGAGGCCGCCACGACCGCCGCCGCCCGCCGGTTCCACGAACAGATCGCGGCACCCAACCTGTACGTGAAGATCCCCGGCACGGCGGAGGGGGTGCCCGCCATTCGGGCCATGGTGGCCGAAGGGCGCAACATCAACGTGACGCTGCTGTTCTCGCTGGAGCGCTACGGCGACGTCATCGAGGCCTACATCGGCGGGCTCGAGGACCACCTGGCGAGCGGGGCCACCGATCTGTCGCACGTCCACGGCGTGGCGTCGTTCTTCGTGAGCCGGGTCGACACCGAGGTGGACCGCCGACTCGAGACGCTCGCCGCCGGCGACGCCGCCAGATCCGACGCGCTGCTTCGTCTGCGGGGCACGGCCGCCGTGGCTCAGGCCAAGCTCGCCTATCAGTTGTTCGTGGACCGGTTCCACGGCCCCCGGTGGGAGGCACTGGCGGCGAAGGGCGCCAACGTGCAGCGTCCCCTGTGGGCCTCCACGTCGACGAAGAACCCGTCCTATCCGGACCTTCTCTACGTCGACACGCTCGTCGGGCCGAACACGGTCAACACCATGCCCGACGCCACCATCGACGCCTTCCTCGACCACGGTGGCGTGGCCCGAACGGTCGACACCGACGTGGACGGCGCCCGCCGTACCCTCGAGGCGCTCGCCGAGTGCGGCGTCGACATGGCCGACGTCGGTCACACCCTCGAGGACGAAGGCGTGGCCAGCTTCGCCAAGTCGTTCGACGAGCTCATGCAGGCGCTGTCGGACAAGGCCAACGCCCTGGCCGGCGGACGCTGAGGAGGGACGAGGTGGCCGACGACGCCAACGCGCTCGCCCGGGCGCTGCTCGCCCGCACCGACACGTTGTGGCCGGCCGGCAACGTGTCGCCGAACCGGCTGGGCTGGTTGCAGGTGCCGCGCCGCATGGCGGCCGAATCCTCGGATCTCGCCGCCTGGGCGAGGGGCATCGAGCAGTCGACGGTGGTGCTGCTCGGCATGGGCGGCTCCTCGCTCGGCCCGGCCGTGCTCGAGGCGGCCCGCGGCGAACGGGCCGGCGGGCGGCGGCTCGTCGTGTGCGACACCACCCATCCGGCCACGGTCGGCGCCGTCGACTTCCACGACGCCTTCGTCATCGTGTCGTCCAAGTCGGGCACGACCCTCGAGCCGAACGTGCTCTTCGCCCACGCCTGGGAGAAGCTGCCCGACCCGGCGCGCTACGCGGCGATCACCGACCCCGGGACCGATCTCGCCCGGCTGGCGGCCGACAGGGGGTTCGCCCGCTGCTTCGAGAACCCTCCCGACATCGGCGGCCGCTATTCGGTCCTGTCGTACTTCGGCATGGTCCCCGCCGCGCTCGTCGGCTACGACGTGGCCGAGCTGTGCGAACGGGCGCTCGCCACCGATCCGGTGGAGGCGGCCGCGCTCGGCATGACGATGGGCGAAGAAGCGAAGGCGGGGCGCGACAAGGTGACGATCGTCGTCCCCGAGGAGTTCGCCGCCTTCGGGCTGTGGGTGGAGCAGCTGATCGCCGAGTCGACCGGCAAGCACGGCACCGGCTGTGTGCCTGTGCCGACCACCGTCCCCGAGGAGGGCGCCGACCGGCACGTGGTCCCCCTGCACATGGACAAGCCGGCCGACCTGGCCGAGCAGTTCTACCGCTGGGAGCTGGCCACCGCGGTGTGCGGCCACGTGCTCGGGATCGACCCCTTCGACGAGCCGAACGTGGCCGAGTCGAAGCAGAACACCAACGAGATGCTGGCCTCGCTCCCCTTGCCCGAGCTCGAGTCGGCTCCTCCCGACGGGGTGCTCGGGTGGTTGGCCGACACGGTGCGCCCCGGCGACTACGTGTCGCTGCAGGCGTACCTGCCCTACGGGATCGACGCCGAGCTCGAGGCATTGCGCCGGGCGGTGCGCGACCACCTCGGTGGCACGGCG
>DASRBM010000095.1:0-4625 GCA_035653635.1 Acidimicrobiales bacterium
ATCGGCCGGGGCAAGAGCGCCTTCGTGAAGACCTACCTGTGGCGCCTGTCGGTGTTCGGCCGCCGCGCATGGATCGTCGACCCGAAAGGCGAGTACGGCGAGCTGGCCCGGGCGTGGGGAGTGGAGCCCCTTGCCCTGCGCCCGGGTGGGACCCTGCGCCTGAACCCGCTCGATCCCGGACTCGGTGCCGACGACCGCGAGGAGGCGACGCGCCGACAGGGCGAGCTCCTGGCGTCGCTGGCGGGCGCCACCATGGACCGCGCCCTCCAGCCGGCCGAGCGCACCGCGCTCGAGCTGGCAGTCGACGACGTGGGTCGCCGGGTGGCCGTGCCGACGTTGCCCGCCGTCGTGGACGCGCTCCTCCAGCCCGGCGCGGACGCGGCCCGGGCGGTGCGCACCGACCCGGTGACGCTGGCTGCCGACGGGCGGGCCGTCGCGCTCGAGCTCCGGCGGCTCGTGAGCGGCGACCTGCGGGGCATGTTCGACGGCCCCACCACCCCCGGCGTGGACGTGCGCGGTCATGCCGTCGTGCTCGACCTGTCAGCCCTGTACCACTCGCCCGCGCTCGGCGTCCTGATGACCTGCGCAGCCGCCTGGCTGCAGGCGTCGCTCGCGGGCGGCGACGGCAACGTGGTGCTCGTGGTCGACGAGGCGTGGGCGATCCTGCGCAACCTGTCGGTGGCGCGCTGGCTGCAGGGGTCGTGGAAGCTGGCCCGGTCGCGCGGGGTGGCACATGTGGCCGTGCTCCATCGCGCCTCCGACCTGACCGCCGCCGGCGCCGCCGGATCGGAGCAGGTGGCCCTCGCCCAGGGCCTGCTGGCCGATTCGGAGACGCGTGTCGTCTACGGCCAGGCACCGGGAGAGGCCGCCGCGACGGCACGGTTGCTCGGGTTGTCGGACACCGAGGAACAGATCGTCACGCGTCTCGGTCGGGCCGTGGCGCTGTGGAAGGTGGGGGACCGGTCGTTCCTCGTGCAGCACGTGCTGTCGCCCCTCGAGCACGAGCTCGTCGACACCGACGCCCGCATGCGCCCCGGCGACGCCGCGTGAACGCCGGCGTCGTCCTCGCCGCCGGTGTCCTCGGGGCACTGTCGTGGGGGAGCCGGCACGTCTCCGGCGGTCGGCCTTCCGTGGCGTCCGGTGCCGCGGCGCGGTGGTGGCATCGCTTCCGGGGGGTCGGCGCTGCACAGGACGACGAGCCGGCGCACTTCGCCCGCGGTGTGGAGCTCGGACCGCTGGTCGTGCCCTCCGCCGGCCGCGGGCGGCTCGTGCTCGGGACGTGCGGACGGCGGCTGGTTGCCGCCGAGAGCGGGCACTCGGTGCTCGTGGTGGGACCCACGCAGAGCTACAAGACCTCCGGCTTCGCCGTGCCGGCCATCCTCGAGTGGGAGGGCCCGGTCCTGGCCGCGTCGGTGAAGTCCGACCTGGCCCGCCACACCCTGTCGTGGCGCCGCCGCCAGGGAACGGTGTGGCTGTACGACCCGGCGCGCTCCACCGGCCTGGCCCGTGCGCCCTGGTCGCCGCTCAGTTCCTGTCGCGACTGGAGCGCGGCGCGCCGCATCGCCCACGCCCTCACGGAATCGGCCCGACCGGCGGCGGGGTCGTTGACCGACGGTGACTTCTGGTACGCCACGGCGACCAAGCTCCTCGGTCCGCTCCTGCTGGCCGCGGCCACGTCAAACCGGTCGATGGTGGATGTCGTGCGCTGGATCGACGAGCAGGAGGAGGACGAGGTGGCCGTCGCCCTGACCGACGCTGGGGCGTGGAGCGCACTGCAGGCGGCCCGGGCCACGTGGGCCCGCGACGACCGTCAGCGCAGCGCCGTCTACACCACTGCGGAAACGGTGGTGGAGGCATTCGCCGAGGACGGCATCGAAGGCGGCGCCGGTTCGCCGATCGATCCCGCCGGCCTGCTCGACGGCCATCACACGCTGTACCTGTGCGCGCCCGGTCACGACCAGCGGCGCCTGCGTGCCCTCTTCACCGCGCTCGCCGGCGAGGTCCTGCAGGCGGCCTTCCGCCGGTCGACGGCCGAAGGGGCGCCGCTCGACCCGCCTCTCCTGGTCGTGCTCGACGAAGCGGCCAATGTCGCCCCGCTCGCCGAGCTCGACACCCTGGCAGCCACCGCGGCCGGGCACGGCGTGCAGCTGGTGACGGTCTGGCAGGACCTGGCCCAGATCGGCGCCCGCTACGGCGCCCGGGCCGGCACGGTGATGAACAACCACCGGGTGAAGGTCTTCCTGTCCGGCATCGCGGATCTCGCCACCCTGGAGCAGGCGAGCGCGCTGGTGGGCGACACCGCGCGGTCGGTGCGCAGCTCCACGGTCGACGCCCGGGGCGGGAGGACCACAGCCGAAGCCACCGAGCGCACGCGGCTCCTCCCGCCCGACGCGCTGCGCCGACTGCGGCCGGGCAACGCGGTGGCGGTGTCAGGACACCGGTCGCCCGTCCGGCTCCGCCTGCGTCCCTGGTGGCGCGACGCCGAGCTGCGCACACGCGCCGAGCTGCAGCCGCCGGCGGTGTTCGACTCCGCTCCCGCGTCCGCCTCTTGAGCGGAGGCGACGAGCCGGGATGCCGACCTACAGCGGCGACCCGGGCGCCACGAGCGGCCAGGGCCGCTCCTGCTCCACCACGTGGGCCAGCTCGAGCAACAGCGGCTCCTCGTGGTGGCGTCCGATGACCTGCATCCCGACGGGCAGTCCGTGCACCGTCCCGACGGGGATGGACACGGCCGGGTTGCCGGCGAAGTTGGCCGGCATCGTGAGCACGCCGGTGTTGGCCCCGGCCCGGACCACGTCACCGAACTCGGCCAAGAGGTCGCGCTCACCCACCGTCATGGGCACCGGCCCTTCGGCGGCGAAGGCGATGTCGGGGTTGGTGGCGCAGATGACGAAGTCGACCTGGTCGAGGAGGCCCGCCATGGCCTCGTGCATGTCGACGCGGAACCGCTCGGCCGACGCCGCCATGGTGAGGTCGTAGTGGTGGGCGGCCACGTTCATGCCGAACATGATCTCCATGGTGAGATCGCTCTCACAGGCGGGATAGCGGTCACCGAGATCGGCGGCGAGGGTCACCAGATTGGACATGGCCCACTCGACGAGCGCGGGTGGGAACTGCACGATCACGTCGACCTGCCGCAGTGCGGCGTCGGCCACGAGCGCCTCGGCGGCCGACTGCACCAGTGCCGCCACCTCGGGCAGCACCACGGCCACACCGAGATCGACGGCGATCACCGCCCGCTTGCCGGCGAGCTCCTGGCGACGGGTGCCGAGCCCGCGCTCCCAGCCCTCGACCTTGGGCAGGCTCAAGGTGTCGTGGGGGTCGTAGCCGTTGCACACGTCGAACCAGCGTGCCGTGTCGCGTACGGACCGGCTCACGCATCCGAGGGTGACCGTGTGCGGCGTCTGGTGCGTGAACGGCCCCTTCGGGATGCGGCCGTAGGTCGACTTGAGCCCGAACAGGCCGCAGTAGCCGGCCGGGATGCGGATGGACCCGCCACCGTCGCCGCCCGTCGCGATGGGAAGGAGTCCACCGCCCACCGCCGCAGCCGAGCCGCCCGACGAACCGCCCGGCGTGCGCGACTGCTCCCACGGATTGCGCGTCGTCCCGTGCAGCTTGGTGCTCGTGCAGTTGATGCCGCCGAACTCGCTCGACGTCGTCTGCGCGGCCAGCACGGCGCCGGCGGCGCGCAGGCGCTCCACGTGGGTGCTCGTGTGGTCGGCCACCCGGTCGGCGAAGACGAGGGACGCCTCGGTGTAGGGCCAGCCCATCACCGGCTCGAGCTCCTTCACACCGATGGGCACCCCGCCGAAGGGGAGTGACGTATCGGCCGCCTCGGCCTGGGCCCGTGCCGCCTCGACGTCCATGTGGGACACGGTGTTGAGCGCCGAGCGCTCGAGCGCGGCGAGCGAGAGGTCCAGTGCCTCGGGCGGGGTGATGGTGCCGGCGCGCAGGGCGTCGACCAGGGAGCAGGCGTCGCCGAGCCAGGGCTGATCGGTCATGGAGCGAGGCTAACCTCGGCCCGGTATGGAGGCCTCTTCGTCGGAACCGTCGGCGCTCGCGGCGGACGAGCACGCCGACACCCCGTGGCCGGCAGCCGGCCTCTACGACGTCGTCCATCGCCGCCGTGACGTGCGGGCCGAGTTCAGCGGCGAGCCCGTGTCGGCGGAGGTACTGCACCGTGTCCTCGACGCCGCCCACTGCGCGCCGAGCGTCGGGCTCACCCAGCCGTGGGACTTCGTGCTCGTGGCCGATGCGGATCTGCGGCGGAGGTTCTGGCAGCACGTGCAGCAGGAGCGGCAGGTGTTCGCCTACGCTCTCGACGACGAGCGTGGCAGCCGCTTCGCCGGCATCAAGATCGACGGCATCCTCGAAGCGAGCGTGTCGCTGGTCGTGACCTACGACGCCGCGCGGGGAGCGCCGAGCGTGCTCGGTAGGCACGCCATCGCCGATGCCGGGCTCTATTCGGTGTGCCTCGCCATCGAGAACCTGTGGCTCGCCTGCACGGCCGAGGGCTGGGGCATGGGCTGGGTGTCGTTCTACCGCGAGGCGTTCCTCCGCGACCTGATCGGCATCCCGGACGACATCCGCCCGGTGGCGTGGTTGTGCCTCGGTCCCGTGTCGCA
>DASRBM010000096.1:0-2501 GCA_035653635.1 Acidimicrobiales bacterium
ACCCTCGACGCGCTCGGGCTCGAGCGCATCACCTGCATCGGCCACTCCTTCGGCGGCGGTCTCGAGGTGGGGTTCGCCGGCGACCATCCCGAGCGGGTGGAGGAGCTCGTCTTCTCCGACACCCTCGCGGTCTCCGAGGAGTGGGGTCTCGCCGACGAGGCGCTGCGCCACCCCCTCGGCCTGCTGCAGCTCGCCACCCCGCAGGCGGCGAGCGCCTTCGCCCTGTCGTGGGCGCTGCATCCGCGGCAGATGGTGGCCGCCGCCTGGTGGGGGTTCCGCAGTCGCCGCCACGACCACGTCGAGGCCATCGCCGAGGCGGGCATCCCGGCCCATGTGCTGTGGGCGAACCGCGATTCGATCCTGTCGCAGCAGGACGGCCGCCAGTTCGCCAAGGCGCTCGGGGCCAGCTTCACGGTGGCGTCGTCGGCCGAGGGGCGGCCCATCGACCACGACTGGATGTTCCAGGACCCGGAACTGTTCCTGGAGCACCTCGACGCGCTCGATCTGCGCGCCCTGCGGGGCCGGCGGGGCGTCGCCTGACCGCCGCGGTCAGCGAAGGAGCGCGTCGGCCAGCGCCGTGTGCAGCGGCATGCCGAGATCTGCGTAGGCGGTGCGCGCCTCGTCGACGAGCGCCCGGCCGCGGGCCTCGTCCTCGGATCGGCCCCGCTCGAGGAGCGTTCTGCCGTACCACAGCTTCACCTGCGGCTCCTCGATGACGACGGGCCATTCCCGGGCCTGACGCAGCGCCGTCTCGAAGTGGGAGACGGCCTCGTCCCAGTGCCCGGCGGCAGCGGCGGCCATGCCGGCCACCCTGTTCGTCAGCGTGATGTCGAAGAACGACAGCGGCAATTCGTCCACCAGGTCGGCCACCGCCGGATAGAGCTCGGCGGCGTCGGCCGGCAATCCGGCCACCACCGACCCGTGGACGGCCGCGATCAACTGCACGGTCCTGCCGAGGCCCTGCCGCCGGCCGGGGGCGGGCAACAGGCCCCTCGCCTCCTCGAGCATCGCCGTGCACGTGGCGCGCTCGCCGCTGTAGGCGGCGACGAGGAACTCGTACGACCACCCCACCCCCGAGTAGGCCGACAGGGGCTCCACCTCCGAGGCACGTTGCGCCGAGGCGCGTGCCCCATCCAGATCGCCCCGCAGAAGTTGCACGGCGGCGAGCCAGCCGTAGGACTGGGCGACCCACGGGGACTGGATGGCGTCGCAACGCGCCAGGTCCTCCCGGACGATGCGCTCGACCTCGGACAGGTCGCGACTGAGCATGTAGGCGTTCAGCCCCACGGAGCGGAGCCCGAGGACCTCACCGGCCTGGTGCCCGAGCCGCTTCGCCAGTTCCGCCGCCTCGGTCCCGAGCGCGAGGCCGGCCTCGACGTCTCCGGTGGCGTTCAAGGGGAACGCCGTCCACGACAGAGCGTCGACCAATGTCCACTGGTCCTTCGCCCGCCGGAGGAGCTCTATCGCCTGGTAGCCGGTCGAGATGGCGTCGTGGATGCGGGTGTTGGACCAGTTGGCCACGGTGCGGGCCCAATGCAGCATGCCGAGAGCGCGGTCGTCGTCGAGCTCGCCGGCGATGGCTTCTGCTTCGTGGAGGTTCTTCTCGGCGTCGTCGTACAGCCCTGCCACACCGAGCACCGCCCCCCGACTGGCGACGAGCACGGCCCGTGACACGCTGACGCGGTCCTCGAGGATCGACAGACCGCGGCTGTAGTAGACGAAGGTCTGGTCGAACCGGGTGAGCCACACGAGCATGTAGCCGCACTCCCAGCACAGGGCGGCGGCTTCTTCGACCAGCCCGTGGCCCGCGTAGACGTCGATGACCTCGTCCCACAGCGCGATGGCCTCGTCGTAGCGCCCGAGGGCGCGCACGGCCCAGCCCTTGCGCTCCTGGATCTTGGCCTTCCGCAGGGTGTCGTCGGGGTCGACGACCGACAGGGCGTCCTCGCAGGCGCGCAGCGCCTCCTCGAAGGCGGCACTGGCGATGGCCCGCCCGGCGGAGAGCTCCAGGTACTCGAGGGTGCGCGCCGGCTCCGCGGCCGCGCCGGCCTGCAGGAGGTGGTTGGCGATCTCGGAAGGACGTTCCGACCGGGCCCGGCGGTCGGTCCGCTCGATGGCGTCGGCGACCATCAGGTGCAGACGCTGCCTGCGCAGCATCGACACCCCGGAGAGCAGCGTCTGGCGGATGAGCTCGTGGGCGAAGGAGTAGTAGACCTGCCCGCCGCGGCCTTCGGGCACGATCACCCGGGCGGCTTCGGCCTCCTCCACGATGTCGAGCAGTCGCCCGGCGTCGACGTCCACGATCTCCTCGAGCAGGGAGAAGGGGAAGGCGCGGCCCACCACGGCCCCGGCCGCGAGCACCCGCTGCGCCTCCTCGCCGAGGCGCTCCAACCGGCGACCGACCACCAGACGCACGCTCTCGGGGACGTCGAGCTCGTCGATGGTGATCCCGGCCGGGAAGGTCCCGTCCTCGAGGAGCTTGCCCTCCTCGACGAGGTGGC
>DASRBM010000097.1:0-3863 GCA_035653635.1 Acidimicrobiales bacterium
CGGCCAACCTCTACTACGAAGTGCGCCCCTGACCGGCGCTCGGGAATAAGGGGACGACAGATGCTCGACCACCTCTCCATCCAGTGCGCGGACGTGGCGCGCAGTGCCGCCTTCTACGACACCGTCCTGGCTCCGATCGGCGGGTCGCGCATCATGGACTTCGGGATGGCCATCGGCTACGGCCGGGACGGGAAGCCGGACTTCTGGATCGGGCAGCAGCAGACGGGCGAGGGCTTCCGCGAGTCGCACATCGCCTTCGCCGCCGACAGCCGTGCCACCGTCGTCGCCTTCTTCGAGGCGGCGGTGGCGACCGGCGCCGAGGTGCTGCACGAACCGAGGCTCTGGCCCGAGTACCACCCGAACTACTTCGGCGCCTTCGTGCGTGACCCCGACGGCAACAACGTCGAGGCGGTGTGTCACACCCCCGAGTAGCGCGTCATGCCCCCGGGGTAGCGGCTCACGCCCCGGGGTTGGGCGACCGCACCTCCGGCTGGCGTCGCCGCCGGAAGGCGCCTTCGGAGATCCACCACGGACTGGTGACCACGGTCGCCACGAGGGGGACGATCCCGGCGACGGGGGCCCCGAGCAACCCGAGGCCATAGAGCGCGACGTCCGACGCCTTCGCCCGATGGGCGCAGTCGAGGCCGAGGGCGGCACGCACCTCCGACACCGGGCGATCGAGAAAAGGCGTCGGGTCGGTCACGAAGAAGTTGCGCGTCCGGCGCCCGCGCACGAAGGCGGCAAAGGAACGGCGCGGCATGGTGAGCGCGGCGGGCAGCACGATCGGCCACGCCAGGAAGTACGCGGCAACGTGCCGGCCGAAGCCGCCCCCGAGCTCCCAGGCGCTGATCTCGGACTCCCCGGCGAGGTCGTGGCCGTACCCGGAGACCACGTGGTTGAGGTCGTGCGGATAGGTGGACCGTCGACGGATCGGGAGATTGGGCAGGCAAAGCGGTACCGGCCCGATCCGCACCGTGACCCAGCGCTCGGCATCGTCGCGGTCGGGTCCGAACCCTTCCTCGGCCAGGTGCGACTCGAGCGCCTGGCGCAGCGTCAGGTCGTGAGCATCCATGACGGATCTCCTTCCCGACACCCCGCCCTCCGCTCCTCGATGCTACGACCAGCCTGGGCCGATGCAAAGGGGTCGTCGCCACCGGATGGGACCAAGGTCCGGGCGACGGCCCAGGTCAACGGGACTTTCGGCTCTCCCCGCCGGAGGGCGCCATCCCTAGGTTTCGACGTATGGGATCGACGGGGAACGGGGGGCTGGTCGACGGGGCGGCGGCGGCGCAACAGGTGCGTCTCGTCGTCCGTGACCTGTGGGGCACGGTGGGCCTCGACGACAAGGTCGACCGCCACGCCCTCCTCTACCGGCTGTCACAGGACATGGAGCGCTTGGCCAGGCTCCTCGAGGCGGGAGGGCACTGACGATGCCATTCGACGACGCGATGGCCGGCGAATTCGTGGGAGGGGCCCACCGCCCGGTGGCGACGTTCCGGTCGGGGCGCACGTGCGAGCATCCCGGATGCACCACGCGGCTGTCGATCTACAACAGCCGGCCGTGCTGCGCCCTGCACGACTTCGACGCCTCGTTGCTCCACTTCCGATCCGCCCGCCACGACGACGGCACCGCTCCCGTCGTGCCGCTGCCGGTTGCGACCGGTGACCGGCTGGCACCGACGGCTCCGGAACCGCCGGCGGCGAAGTCGACGAGGCGGGCGAGTCCTTCACACGCTGCCTG
This sequence comes from Acidimicrobiales bacterium, assembly GCA_035653635.1. Taxonomy (GTDB): domain Bacteria; phylum Actinomycetota; class Acidimicrobiia; order Acidimicrobiales; family UBA8190; genus DASRBM01. The sequence goes on from DASRBM010000097.1 coordinate 1,742, forward strand.
AGCGTTACCGGGCCGCTCCCGACGCGACGGGGGTCTTGGCCCAGCGCGTGAGCAGCGCCATCAGCTCGGCGAAATCGCCGAGGTCGGAGACGACCACGTCGGCGCCTGCTTCGAACAGAAGCCGCGGCGTCGCCCGGCGGGCGATGCCCACGACATAACCGAACTCGCCGATCTGCCCCGCCCGCACCCCGGCCAGCGCGTCCTCGACCACCGCCGCCTCCCTGGGACGGACACCGAGCAGGGCGGCCGCGTACCAGTAGGTGTCGGGTGCCGGCTTCCCCTTCAGGTGCCTGGTCGTGGCGACCTTGCCGTCGACGACGACGTAGAAGAGGCCGTGCATGCCCGCCGCCTCCAGGATGGGCACGCAGTGCTCGCCCGACGACACCGCCGCCGTCAGCCGTCCGGCGTCGAGCAACGCCCGCACCAAGGCGAGCGAGGAGGGATAGGGCCGTACCCCGTGCGCCCGGAGGAGAGCCAGGAAGCACTCGTTCTCCTCCTTGCCGACCGACTCGATCGTCGGATGGCCGGCGTCCGCGTGACCCGCGTCGGGAAGGACGATCCCGCGGGAAGCAAGGAAGCTCCTGACCCCCGCCGCCCCCGGCCTGCCGTCCAGATGGCGTTCGTAGTCGACCACCGGGTCGAAGGGCGCCTGGTCACGGCGTCCGAGCAGTCCGTCGAGGACCTGCTTCCAGGCCTCGGCGTGCACGCTCGCCGTGTCGGTCAGCACCCCGTCGACGTCGAACAACCAGGCACGCAGGCCGAGGGAATCCATGCCTCGTTCTCCGGTCAGCCTCTGGTGACCGGGACCTTGGTGGACGAGGTCTTCGCCTCACCGAGCGGCACCCGTACCTCGAGGATGCCGTTCGTGTAGGAGGCCTTCACCTCTTCCTCCTTGGTGCCCGCCGGAAGCGCCAGGCTGCGCTCGAACGAGCCGTACCGGAACTCCGAGTGGTACCGGTCCTTGGCCTTGTCCTCCGACGTCTCGTGGCGGACGGCGCGTACGTGCAGCACCCCTTCGGTGATGGTGAGCTCCACGTCGCGGTCCGGGTCGATGCCGGGCAGCTCGGCGCGGATCACCATGGTGTCACCGTCGGTGAACTCCTCGACGCGCATCCAGCCGGCGAGCATGTCGGGTTCGAAGAACCGCCGCCACAGGTCGGGAAACTCGAAGCGCTCGCGAAGAGTCAGTGCCATCGCACACCTCCCCACCGGAGAGCCGCGGCCCCGGCGGGGCCGACAACGGCCTCCACTTCCATTGCAGGGCGCGGCGTGCGGCTGCCCCAGGGCCGAAAGTCCGAATGCAACACGTTCCGGCCCTGACGGGCCGACGGGGCCGAAGCCCCTGTCCGGTGCTCCGGAGGCGCCCGACGATGGAACCGAGACAAACCGACTCGAGCAGGAGGTCGTCATGACCGTCCTCGTCGCCTACGGGAGCAAGCGCGGTGGCACGAAAGGCCTGGCCGAGATGATCGGGGACGCCCTCACAGCCGAAGGCCTCCACGCGGACGTGGTCCCGGCCCACCAGGCCGGCGACGTCGGCCGTTACGACGCCGTGGTCGTGGGCGGTGCGCTCTATGCGGCCCATTGGCACAAGGACGCCCGGCGCTTCGTGAAGCGCAACATGACGGTCCTCGCCACACGGCCGACGTATTTCTTCTCGAGCGGGCCGCTCGACGACACGGCGAGGTCGGAGGAGATCCCGCCCGTGCCCGGCGTCCAGCGCCTGATGACGAAGGTGCACGCCCGGGACCACATCACCTTTGGCGGCCGCCTAGCGCCCGACGCCGAGGGCTTCCCCGCCTCGGCCATGGCCAAGACCCGTGCCGGCGACTGGCGTGACGCCGGTCAGGTCCGGACGTGGGTCCACTGCATCGCCGCCGACATGGCCTGCGCCCGCTAGTCGGTTCGACTGAGCAGCGTCGGCTGGAACCCCGTCAGATCGTCTCGGGGTGCATGGTGATGGCGCCGCACGGGCACTCGGCCATGCACAGGCCACATCCTTTGCAGTAGTCGTAGTCGAAGGCGTAGCGCCGTCCCGGTGAGCCGGGAGTCGGGTCGTCGTCGGGGACCGGCACGGTGAGCTTCACCACCGCGTTGTCGGGGCACACCCCGAAGCAGTTGT
>DASRBM010000098.1:0-2179 GCA_035653635.1 Acidimicrobiales bacterium
TCGCCAAGACACGGTTCTCGACTCCCGGCGTCGGGCTGATCTCGCCGCCACCGCATCACGACATCTATTCGATCGAGGACATCGCCCAGCTGATCCACGACCTGAAGTCGGCCAATCCGGCGGCCCGCGTGCACGTGAAGCTCGTGGCCGAGGTGGGGGTCGGCACCGTCGCCGCCGGTGTGGCGAAGGCGAAGTCGGACGTTGTGCTCATCTCGGGTCACGATGGGGGGACCGGCGCGAGCCCGCTGACGTCACTCAAGCACGCGGGGATCCCGTGGGAGCTCGGCCTGGCGGAGACCCAGCAGACGCTCGTGCTCAACGGGCTGCGGGACCGGATCGTCGTCCAGGTGGACGGCCAGTTGAAGACCGGCCGCGACGTCGTGATCGCGGCCCTGCTCGGGGCCGAGGAGTTCGGGTTCGCCACCGCGCCCCTCGTGGTGTCGGGCTGCATCATGATGCGGGTCTGCCACCTCGACACCTGTCCGGTGGGCATCGCCACTCAGAACCCGAAGCTGCGTGAGCGGTTCGCCGGCAAGCCGGAGTTCGTGGAGCACTTCTTCGAGTTCGTCGCCGAGGAGGTGCGCGAGTACCTGGCGGCGCTCGGGCTGCGCTCCATCGAAGAGGCGGTGGGCCGCGTCGACCTGCTCGAGGCGGCGGCGGCGGTCGAGCACTTCAAGGCGGCCGGTCTCGACCTGTCCCCGATCCTCGCCGAACCGGAGCAGGGTCCCCCGACCGACCGGCACTGCTGCAACGTGCAGGACCATGGCCTCGAGCGGGCGCTCGACCACAAGTTCCTGCACGAGTGCCTCGAGGCGGCCGCCCGTGGCGAGTCGCTCGAGATGGAGCTCGAGATCGCCAACGTCGACCGCACCGTCGGCACCCTCACCGGATCGGAGATCACCAAGCGCTTCGGTGGCGCCGGCCTCGCCGACGACACCCTGCGTCTCACGTTCCGCGGGTCGGCCGGCCAGAGCTTCGGCGCCTTCGTCCCGCGCGGCATGACCTTGCGCCTCTACGGCGATGCTAACGACTACCTGGCCAAAGGCTTGTCCGGCGGCAGGGTGATCGTGCGTCCGCCGGTGTCGTCGCCCTTCGCGGCCGAGGATCAGATCATCGCCGGCAACGTCATCCTCTACGGCGCCACCGGCGGCGAGGTGTTCATCCGGGGCCAGGTGGGCGAGCGCTTCTGCGTGCGCAATTCCGGGGCCACCGCCGTCGTCGAAGGAGTCGGCGACCACGGCTGCGAGTACATGACAGGAGGCCGGGTGGTGGTGCTCGGGCCGACGGGCCGGAACTTCGGTGCCGGCATGTCGGGCGGCGTCGCGTACGTGCACGACGGCGGCCGGCGCTTCGGCGAGCTGGTCAACTACGAGATGGTCGACGTGGAACCGCTCGACGACGACGACCGGGTGTGGCTCCGCGACATCGTCGCCCGCCACGCCGCCGAGACGGAGTCCGCGGTGGCCGGACGCCTGCTCGCCGAGTGGGACCGCTCAGTCGGGGACTTCGTCAAGGTGATGCCCCGCGACTACCGGCGCGTGCTCGAGGCCACACGGAAGGCACTCGCCGAGGGACGCTCGGTCGACGAGGCGGTCATGGCCGCCGCCCACGGGTAGGGGGGACGATGGGAAAGCCCACCGGGTTCCTCGAGTTCGGCAGGGAACTGCCACCGCGGCGACCGATACCGGTCCGCCTGCGTGACTGGCACGAGGTCTACGAACCGTTCCCCGAGGAGAAGGCGCGTGCCCAGGGGGCTCGGTGCATGGACTGCGGCATCCCCTTCTGCCACGACGGGTGTCCGCTCGGCAACCTCATCCCGGAGTGGAACGACCTCGTGTTCCGGGGCGATTGGTACGACGCCATCGAGCGGTTGCACGCCACGAACAACTTCCCCGAATTCACCGGCCGCCTGTGCCCGGCGCCGTGCGAGGGTGCCTGCGTGCTCGGCATCAACCAGGACCCGGTGACGATCGAGCGGATCGAGTACGAGATCGCCGAGCGGGCCTGGGCCGAGGGATGGGTCACCCCGGTGACCCCGGCCGCGGCCACGGGCAGATCGGTTGCGGTGGTGGGCTCCGGCCCCTCCGGGCTCGCCTGCGCGCAGCAGCTGGCCCGGGCCGGGCACCGGGTGGTGGTGTTCGAGCGCGCCGAGCTGCCGGGGGGCCTGCTCCGCTACGGC
>DASRBM010000099.1:0-2369 GCA_035653635.1 Acidimicrobiales bacterium
CCCGAGTCCACGGCGAAGTCCTCGGGCGCCTCCACCCGCTCGTAGAACTCCTCCACCGCGTCGAGCTCCACGTCGAGCCCGGCCGCCAACTGCCGGACCACACTGCCCCAGGCCATCGTGAGCACGCCCGGCTGCAGCAGCATGGGTACCTCGTCGAGGGGACGGCCGAAGCCCATGATGTCGAACAGCACCATGGGCTGGTCGTAGGTGGCGTAGTTGAGGATCTCGAGGCAGCGCACCTCCTCGATGCGCTCGGAGATGCCGGTGACGGCGAGTGCCAGCGCGTCGTTGGCGAAGCCCGGGTCGATGCCGTTCACGAGGAGCGACACCCCGCCCGACAGCGCCGCGTCGCGTACGGGCGCCACCATCTCGTCGGGCACCACGCCCGTGGGGTACTGCAGGAACACCGGGCCGCTCGACACCACGTTGATGCCGGCGCCGAGCAGCATGGCGAGGTCGTCGAGGGCCTCGCCCAGGCGGTGGTCGGCCATGGCCGTGTGCACCACGCAGTCGGGTGCGAGCGCCCGCACCTCGTCACGTTCACCGGTGGCGGCGACACCGAGCCTGCGCCCGAGGCCGGCCAGCTCCCCGGCGTCGCGCCCGACCTTGTCCGGGCTCGACACCCACACGCCGACCAGCTCCAGGTCGGGTCGGGCGTCGATGCCGGCGATGGCGTGGCGACCGACGTTGCCCGTTCCCCACAGCACCACGCGGTGGGGGGTCACAGGTCCGGGATCCCGAGGTCGAGATTGGGCCGGTCGAGGCCGCCGTCCACTTCGAGGACCTTGCCGGTGACGTAGCCGCCGGCGGGGGAGCACAGGTAGACGACGGCGGCGGCGATGTCCTCGGGCTCGCCGATGCGCCGCAGCGGGGTGGCCTGCTCCATCGTCGTGCGCAGGGTGTCGTCGGTCAGCACGATCTCGAGTGCCGAGGTCGCCACCGAGCCCACGGCGATGGCGTTCACCCGGATACGGGGAGCCAGGTCGGTCGCGGTGAGACGGGTCCAGTGGGCGAGCGCCGCCTTGGCCGTGCCGTAGGCGACGAAGCCGCGTCCCTGGGTGCGGCCCATGGCCGAGGAGATGCTCACCACCGCGCCGCCGTCGCCCTGGAGCATGTGCGGCACCGCGGCGCGGGTGAGCGCGTGGGCGGTGCTCACGTTGAAGTGGAAGGCCTCTTCGAGAAAGCGTGGCGACGTGTCGAGGAACGGCCGGGGCATGGTGCCCCCGACGTTGTTCACCACGAAGTCGAGCCGGCCGAACTCGGCGGCCGCCTTGGCCGCCAGGGTGCCCACCGCCTCGAGGTCGTTGAGATCGGCCGGCACCACGAGGGCCCGGCGGCCGGCGGCCTCGATGCGGGCCGCCACCTCCCCGAGCTGCTCCTCGGTCCGGGCCGAGATGAGGACGTCCGCCCCCGCCTCGGCCAGGGCCACCGCGGCGGCGGCGCCGATGCCCCGTCCCGCGCCGGTCACCACCGCGGCGCGGTCGGTGAGCGCGAAGCGCTCCAGGATCATGGCCCCTCCCTCCGCCGGGCACGCCGGCCCGGGCGGGGCGACCCTACCGCCCGACTGCAACGCGTTCCAGTCTCGGGACGGGCGCGTCAGCCCGGCGAGAGCAGCTCCGCGTCGAAGTCGCACAGCCCCCACACCCGCCGAACGAGGGCGTTCGCCCCCACCACGCGCAGCGCCCGGCCGTCGTCGCGGCGCCGGACGAGTGCGCCGTGAAGGGTGGCCGCGGCGCGTCCGTCGACGAAGGTCAGTCCGCGCAGGTCGAGCTCGGTGTCGCCGGCCGGCAAGGTGCGCAGCAGCTCGTCGAAGACGTCGCTCACGGTGGCGTCGATCTCGCCGTCGCAGCACGCCGTCGACGGCCCGGTGGCGAACAGCCCGAAGGGGCGGGGCTCGGGACCCGACAGCGGGTGGGCGGCGGTGACGGCGTCGAGCCGCTCGATGCGCCGGGTGTCGTACATGCACAGCGGGGCGAGCGGGCGACCGGTCATGTAGCGGTCGGCGTACTGCTCCCAGTGCACGTGGGCCGCCCGGCGTCCGGCGTCGGCCACGAGGGGGGTGATGTCGGCCACCACCCGCACGCCGCGGTACCCGTCGGCAATGGCCTGCGCCACCGCGCCGTCGTACACGGCGAGCTGGGCGACGGGGTCGATGGGCGCGGACAGGTCGTAGAGGTCGGCCGACGACACCACCGCCAGCCTCCCGTCGGCCAGGGCCGCGTCGCGCCCCTCGAGGCCGGCCAGCTCGGCCGTCAGTTCGGGCACCGTGCCCTCGCCCACGTACATGGCGCGCTGCCACAGGCGCAGCCCCTCGGCCAGCCAGTGACAGGCGGCCTCGACTCGGACGGCGTCGTCGCCGTAGGCCCAGC
>DASRBM010000100.1:0-5445 GCA_035653635.1 Acidimicrobiales bacterium
CAGCTCATGGGCGGCATGGCCCTGCACTTCGGGTGGATCGCCGAGATGCGCACCGGTGAGGGGAAGACCCTCGTCTCCACCCTCCCGGTGTACCTGAACGCGCTGTCGGGCCGGGGCGTGCACGTCATCACGGTCAACGACTACCTGGCCCGGCGTGACGCGGAGTGGATGGGCCAGGTCCACCGCTTCCTCGGCCTGACCGTCGGCCGCGTGAGCCCCGAGCTGCCCGACTTCGACGACAAGCGCGACGCCTACGCGGCGGACCTCACCTACGGGACCAACACGGAGTTCGGCTTCGACTACCTGCGCGACAACATGGCACGGAGTCGCGACGCCATGGTCCAGCGCGGCCATGTCTTCGCCATCGTGGACGAGGTGGACTCGATCCTCATCGACGAGGCCCGCACCCCCCTCATCATCTCGGGGCCGGCCACCGAATCGGCGAAGCTCTACTACCAGTTCGCCGGCATCTCCCGCACCCTCACCCCCGACGTCGACTACGAGGTCGACGAGGAGAAGCGCATCGTCGTCCCCACCGAGGAGGGCATCGCCAAGGTCGAGAAGATCATCGGCGTCGACAACCTCTACGACCTCGTCTCGATCAACTACGTCCACCACCTGACCCAGGCGCTGCGGGCCAAGGAGCTCTTCCACCGCGACAAGGACTACCTGGTGGCCGCCGGCGAGGTGAAGATCGTCGACGAGTTCACGGGCCGCACGCTCGAGGGCCGGCGCTGGTCCGACGGCCTGCACCAGGCGGTCGAGGCCAAGGAGCGGGTGCGGATCCGGGAGGAGAACCACACCTGGGCCACGGTCACCCTGCAGAACTACTTCCGGCTCTACGAGAAGCTCTCGGGCATGACCGGCACCGCCGAAACGGAGGCGGCCGAGTTCGCCAGCACCTACGACATGCCGGTGGTGCCCATCCCGACCAACGTGCCGATGGTGCGGGCCGACCAGGCCGACCTCGTCTACAAGTCGGAGGAGGCCAAGTTCAACGCCGTGGTCGACGACATCGTCACCCGCTACGAGACGGGCCAGCCCGTCCTCGTCGGCACGGCCTCGGTGGCGAAGTCCGAGCACCTCGCCCGACTGCTCGAGCGCCGCGGCATCCCGCACGAGGTGCTGAACGCCAAGCAGCACGCCCGCGAGGCCGAGATCGTCACCCAGGCCGGCCGCCTGCACTCGGTCACCGTCGCCACCAACATGGCCGGCCGCGGGGTGGACATCCTCCTCGGCGGCAACCCGGAGGGCCTCGCCCGCCACGAGCTGCTGGCCAAGGGCATGGACCCCGACAGCGACGAAGGGCGTGCCGAATACGAACGGCTCCTCGTCAAGTTCCAGAAGGAGTGCGAGGAGGAAGGCGAGCAGGTACGCGGGCTCGGCGGGCTCTACGTGCTCGGCAGCGAGCGCCACGAGAGCCGACGCATCGACAACCAGCTCCGCGGCCGTTCCGGCCGGCAGGGAGACCCCGGGGAGAGCCGCTTCTTCCTGTCCCTCGAGGACGACCTCATGCGCCTGTTCGCCACCGGCGCCATGCAGTGGGTCATGACGAAGACCCTCCCCGAGGACGTGCCCATCGAGGCCAAGATGGTGTCGAAGGCGATCGAGCGGGCCCAGACCACGGTCGAGGCGCGCAACGCCGAGATCCGCAAGGACGTCCTCAAGTACGACGAGGTGCTGAACGAGCAGCGCAAGGTCATCTATGCACGCCGCCTACAGGTGATCGACGGCGAGGACCTGCGCGAGCGCACCGAGGAGCTCCTCGAATCGACCATCGAGCACCTCGTCCGTAGCGCCTGCCCGAGCGACTACTCCGAGGAGTGGGACCTCGACGTGCTCGTGGCCGAGGTCACGCAGTACTTCCCGACCGCCTTCACCGCCGACGAGCTCGGCCAGGCGGAATCGGTCAACCACCTGATCGAGAGCCTCGTGGCCGAGGCGCTCGACGCCTACGCGGCGCGCGACGAGATCTTCCCCGGAGGCGCCGACGAGGCCCGTCAGGTCGAGCGCGAGGTGATGCTGCAGATCATCGACCAGCGCTGGCGGGACCACCTCGCCGAGATGGACTACCTGCGCGAGGGCATCAACCTGCGGGCCATGGGCCAGCAGGACCCGCTCGTGGCCTGGCAGCGCGAGGGCTTCCAGATGTTCGGCCAGATGATGGACTCCATCGACGACGACTACCTGCGCTACGTCATGCACGTCCAGGTCGTGAGCGAGGCCACGGCCGAGCCCGACCTCACCCGGGCCAACTACGTGGCCGCCGCCGACCCGTCCGAAGGCCCGAGCCTGCTCGACGCCTTCCGGGCGACGGCTCCGTCCGACGGCGCCGGCATGGGGCCCCAGGCCGCCCCCGAGCCGGTCGCGGCCCAGGTGGCGGCCGCCGCCGGATCGCCGGCCCAGACTCCCAGCCCGGCCGGTGGGGTCGCCGGGATGCGCCCGGCACCCGCGGGCGGCGACGGCGCCACCCGGGTGCGCTCGGCCAACGAGAAGCTCGGCCGGAACGATCCGTGCTGGTGCGGGAGCGGCAAGAAGTTCAAGCTCTGCCATGGCTCGTCCTGAGGGCGCCGTCGGCGAGCAACGCGACCTGCGCGCCGAGCTGTCGAGCCTCCGCGAGCGGCTGAACGAAGCCCAGCGCTATCTCGGTCTCGAACGGTTGCGGGCGCGTCAAGCCGAGCTCGAGAAGGACGCCTCGCGCCCCGACCTGTGGGACGACGCCGACCGCGCCCGCTCCGTCACGAGCGAGCTGGGCCGGGTCACCGACGACGTGCGCCTGCTCGAGGAGCTCGACCAGAAGCTGAGCGACGCCGAGGTGCTGCACGAGCTCATGGTCGAAGAGGGCGACGACTCGGTCCGAGGCGAGCTCGTCGACGTGCTCGACGAACTGGGGACCCGCCTCGGTGAGCTCGAGCTGCGCTCGCTGTTCAGCGGGGAGTACGACGAGTGCGACTCGATCGTGGAGCTCCACGCCGGGACCGGCGGGACCGACGCCCAGGACTGGTGCGAGATGCTGCTGCGCATGTACGTGCGCTGGGCGGAACGGCGCGGGTTCGAGGTGGAGGTCGACGAGGTCACGCCCGGCCAGGAAGCCGGACTGCTCTCGGCCACCATGATCGTGAAGGGCCGTTTCGCCTATGGGCTCCTCTCCGCCGAGCGCGGCGTGCACCGGCTCGTGCGCATGTCGCCGTTCGACGCCCAGCACCGGCGCCAGACGAGCTTCGCCTCCGTCGACGTGACCCCGTTCCTCGACGAGGCGACGCAAGAGGTCCCGATCGAGGACAAGGACCTGCGCGTCGACACGTACCGTTCATCGGGTGCCGGCGGCCAGCACGTCAACAAGACGGATTCAGCCGTGCGCATCACGCACCTGCCGACCGGCATCGTCGTGTCCTGCCAGAACGAGCGGAGCCAGCATCAGAACAAGGCCCGGGCCATGCAGATCCTCGCCGCCAAGCTGCTCGACATGCAGCTGGCCGAACGGCGCGCCGAGATGGAGTCGTTGTCGGGCCCCAAGGTGGACGTCGCCTGGGGGAACCAGATCCGTTCCTACGTGATGGCGCCATATCAGCTGGTCAAGGACCTGCGGACGAACTTCGAGACGGGCAATGTGGACGCCGTCCTCGACGGGGACATCGACGAGTTCATCGAGGCTGAGCTGCGACGGCGCCGCGCCGCGGGCGACAACTGATCGGACGCCCTCCGGTGCCGCCTGCTACCCTCGAAGGGACCTCACACCCCGCCTTCGCGGCGTCACCGGGTGCAACGTCCGAGGGTTCGACTCGATGATCCGTTTCGAGAACGTCACCAAGACATACAAAGCCGGCACCGTCGCCCTCAAGGACATCTCGCTCGACATTGACAAGGGCGAGTTCGTCTTCCTCGTGGGCCCGTCGGGTTCGGGTAAGACGACCTGCATCCGGCTCCTGCTGCGCGAGGAGGTGCCCGACGAGGGGAAGATCTGGGTGGCCGGCCGCGAGATCGGGCGGCTGACGCACTGGCGCATCCCGTACCTGCGCCGCAACATCGGCTGCGTGTTCCAGGACTTCCGCCTGCTGCCCAACAAGACGGTGTTCGAGAACGTCGCCTTCGCGCTCGAGGTCATCGGCCGCCCCAAGCACGTCATCGCCTCGCAGGTCCCGCAGGTGCTCGATCTCGTCGGGCTGGCGAAGAAGCGCGACAACCTGCCGAGCGAGCTGTCGGGTGGTGAGCAGCAGCGGGTCGCCGTGGCTCGTGCGTTCGTCAACCGGCCGCTCATCCTGCTGGCCGACGAGCCGACGGGCAACCTCGACCCCGCCACCAGCCAGGGCATCATGCGCCTGCTCGACCGCATCAACCGGACGGGGACGACCGTCATCATCGCCACCCACGACGCCGGCATCGTCGACCAGATGCGCCGGCGTGTCATCGAGCTCGACCACGGGAATCTCGTACGCGACCAGGCCCGTGGCGTGTACGGCTACGGGACCTGATCCCCCGCATCCAGACGACTCCGAAGAAGACGACCTGATCGATGCCCATCTCCGTCGAATACGTCGCCCGCGAGACCGCCTCCAACCTGTGGCGGAACCGCCTCATGACGATCGCCGCCGTGCTCACCGTGGCGGTGTCGCTCTCGCTCGTCGGCGCCGCCATGCTGTTGCGCCAGGGCGTCGCCCACGCCACCACCAAGTGGCAGCACGGGGTGAACGTCCTCGTGTTCGTGAACCCCGGCACGCCCGAGCACGCGGTCCAGGGCACCACCGGGCCGACCGTGGATTCGCTCAAGCAGCAGATCCTGGCGTTGCCCTACGTCCGCTCCTGCCTGTACCGGTCGCCGGCCTACGACTACAACGAGGCCAAGCACATCCTGCCCCCCGACGAGTCGCAGGCCCTGACCGTCGCCACCATGCCCGCGTCGTTGCGCTGCGTGCTGCAGAACCCCAACGAGGCGCAGGCGATGTTCCAGTACTTCAAGTGCCAGCAGGCGGTGCAGGGGAGCTGCGGCATCCCGCCGGTCAAGAACGTGTCGTACCCGAGCCAGGCCGTCAAGAACATGGAAGAGGTCACCCGCGTCCTCCAGATCGTGTTCTTCACGGTCGCAGGCATCCTCGGGCTGTCGGCCATCGTGCTCGTCCTCAACACCATCCGGCTCGCGATCTTCGCCCGTCGGCGCGAGGTGTCGGTGATGAAGCTGGTCGGCGCGACGAACTGGTTCATCCGGGTGCCGTTCATGTGCGAGGGCCTCGTCCAGGGCGTCCTCGGGGCGGTCGTCGCCGCGCTCGTCGTCATCGGGTTGCACTGGATGCTCGACGCCTTCGCCGGCAGTGGATCGGGCATCTTCTACCAGATGCGCATGCCGACGGGTGAGGTCGCGGTGACCGACGTGGTCGTCGTGCTGTTCGGCCTCCTCGTGGGCACGCTCGGGTCGGCCTTCGCCATCCGTCGCTTCCTCGAGACCTGACG
>DASRBM010000101.1:0-11989 GCA_035653635.1 Acidimicrobiales bacterium
CAAGCAGATCCCGCCCGAGGTGTTCGAGCAGACCATGGCCTTCATCGCCCGGGGGCTGGGCCGGGCCGGCTGACCTCCCTGTCTGCAACAGCTCGCCGGCGGTGGGCCGGGCCGGTCGGGTCGCCGGAGGACGCTGGGTAGGGTCGGTCCCATGGCAGGCAAGCGACCCATCGAAGCGAGCGGCACCTTCCGGGTAGGGGACCAGCAGGTCCACCGTCTCGGGTTCGGCGCCATGCAGATCACCGGGCCCGGCATCTGGGGCCCACCGCGCGACCACGAGGAGTCGGTGCGGGTGCTGCGCCGGGCGGTCGAGCTCGGCGTGGACTTCATCGACACGGCCGACTCCTACGGACCGTACGTGTCGGAGGAGCTCATCCGCGAGGCGCTCCACCCCTATGACGGCGTGGTCATCGCCACCAAGGCGGGGCTGGTGCGCACGGGACCGGGGCAGTGGCATCCGGTGGGGCGCGAGGAGTATCTGCGCCAGGAATGCGAGATGAGCCTGCGCCGCCTCGGTGTGGAGCGCATCGACCTGTTCCAGCTGCACCGCATCGACCCGAAGGTGCCGGCCGAGGAGCAGTTCGGTCTGCTGAAGGCGCTCGTCGACGAAGGCAAGGTCGGCGCCGTGGGGCTGTCCGAGGTGTCGGTGGCCGACGTGGAGGCGGCGCGGAAGGTGATCCCCGTCGCCACCGTGCAGAATCTCTACAACCTGGCCGACCGCAAGTCCGAGGACGTCCTCGACCACTGCGAGGCGAACGGCATCGGCTTCATCCCCTGGTTCCCCATCGCCAGCGGCCGGCTGGCCGAGGAGGGGGGTGCCGCCGCCCAGGTGGCGAAGGAGGTGGACGCCACACCGGCCCAGGTGGCCCTCGCCTGGCTGCTGCGGCGCTCACCGGTGATGCTCCCCATCCCGGGCACGTCGTCGGTGGCGCATGTGGAGGAGAACTGCGCGGCCGCCGAGCTCGAGCTCAACGACGAGCAGGTGGAGCGCCTCGAGCACGCCGCCTGAGCTGTCGGTCGCCGGCGGCTTCCCGGCGCAGGACCGGACGGCGGGTCAGGAACCGGTCGCCGGGGTGACGCGGCAGTGGGCCGTCGCGGCCTCCGCAGCTGCGGCGGCGGTGTCCTTCGCCTTGACGGCGGCACCGGCAGCGGTGGCCTTCGCCACCTCGGCTGCTTCCACGGCCTTGGCCTTCGCCGCCGACGCGGCCGACGCGGCGGAGCCGATGAGGCGGCTGACGCGTGCCTTGGCCGGCACCTTCTTGAGGCCGCGGGTGATGCCGAGTCCCTGCAGCAGCTTCAGCACGTAGAAGCTGATGTCGAGCTCCCACCAGCGAAATCCCTGGCGGGCCGCCATCGGGTAGTGGTGGTGGTTGTTGTGCCAGCCCTCGCCCAGGGTGGCCAGCGCGATCAGCCAGCTGTTGCGGCTGTCGTCGGGGGTGGCGTAGCGGCGGCGCCCGATCAGGTGCGCCAGCGAGTTCACCGAGAACGTGGCGTGCCACAAGGCCACCGTCGACCAGGCCAGGCCGACGACCACACCGGTCCAGCCGTCGATCACGTAGCAGAGGACGCCGAGCGCCCAGGGCCCGAGCCACTGCAGGCGATCCACCACGCGGAGCTCGGGGTAGCGGGTGAGATCGGTGATGAGGGAGGTGTCGGTGCCCTTCCACTCCCGCGACAGGATCCACCCCACGTGCGACCACCAGAAGCCGCCGCGCGGCGAGTGGGGGTCGCGGTCGGTGTCGGCGTAGCGGTGGTGGGCCCGGTGATGGGCCGCCCACCACAGCGGGCCCTTCTGGGCGGCGGTGATGCCGCCGATGGCCATCAGGCACTGGGCCACGCGGTTCATGCTGTACGTCTTGTGGGCGAAGTAGCGGTGGTAGCCGGCGGTGACGAAGAACATGCGCGTCACGTAGAGCACGGCCGCGAGCACCAGGGACTTGAGACTCATCCCGGTGACGAAGGCGAGGAGGGGGACCAGGTGGAACAACAGGAAGGGGATGGCCGACAGCCAGTCGGTCCCCTCGGTGCGGGCCTCGGCCCCCTTGCCCCCCGGCGGAATCACAGCGGTCGTCACGCCCGCAGGGTAGTCCGCCTGGGAGGCACCCCCTCCTTGACCAGGACGATCTGTGCGTCGCTGATGCGCCGCTCGGCGAATCCGGCCTGGCAATAGGCCAGGTAGAGGTCCCACAGACGGACGAAGCGGCGGTCGAACCCGAGCGCCTCCACGGCCTCCACCTGGGCCAGGAAGTGCTCCCGCCAGGTGGCGAGGGTGCGCACGTAGTGGAGGCCGATGTCCTCGAGCTCCACCATGCGCAAGTCGGTGGCCTTGCGGACCGACCGGGTGATGGCCTCCACCGACGGGATGCACGAGCCGGGGAAGACCATCCTCGTGATGAAGTCCCCTGCCATCCGGGCCGCGTCGTAGAGGCGGTCGTCGATGACGATGGCCTGCAGGGCCATACGGCCCCCGGGCCGCAGCAGGCGGGCGCAGGCGGCGAAGTAGTCGTCGAGGTAGCGCCATCCGACGGCCTCGATCATCTCGATGGAGACGAGCTTGTCGTAGGTCCCCTCGAGGTCGCGGTAGTCACGGTCGAGCACGGTGACGAGATGAGCGACTCCGGCGCGCGCCGCGGCCTGGTGCACGTGGTCGTACTGCCGCTTGGAGAGCGTGGTGGTGGTGACCCGGCACCCGTAGGTGGAGGTGGCGTGGAGGGCGAAGCTGCCCCAGCCGCTCCCGATCTCGATCACGTGGTCGTCGGGACCGAGCTCCAGCTTGCGGCAGATGCGCTCCAGCTTGGCCTGCGACGCCTCGGCCATGGTGGCGTCGTCGCGCTCGAAGATCCCGCACGAGTAGGTGAGCGTCTCGTCGAGGAAGAGCGCGAAGAAGTCGTCGCCGAGGTCGTAGTGGGCGACGATGTCCTCGCGGTCGCGGGCCTTGGCCTGGTGCGGCCCCGGCCGGCGTGGCAGGCCGTCGCGCCACAGGCCCCGCAACCGGGCGAGCGTGGTGCTCGGGGGCGGCAGGTTGCGGATGCCGATGCGCAGCAGCGCCACGAGATCGTCGGTCCCCCACCACCCCTCGACATAGCCGCGGGCGAACCCGAGGCCACCGGCGACGAGGGCCCGGTAGGCGGCCGGATCGGTGACGGTGACCGTCGTCTGCAGCCGGTCGCCGTCGCGTGCGCCGAACCGACGGCGTTCCCCGCCGTCGACGAGCGTGATGGCACCGTGCTCGATTCGTCCGAGCACCAGGGCGAGCGCCCGGCGTGCGGCTGCGTCGGCGATGCGGTGGCGGCCCGTCGAGGGGACCGGGGGGAGGAGACCGGTGGCCACGGCAACCAGATTGCCAGCCTCAGCCCTGGCTCGCACCGGACGGCGGGTCGGTCTGGGTGACGCGCACGTCGGCGATGTCGGTGCCGGTTCCCGACGAGTAGAGGCCCAACATGACGAAGCGCTCCCGGCCCGACGCCACGAGCGGGAGCGACACCTGCATCCAGCGACCGGTGCCCTGCGCGGCGTAGAGGCCGTCGATCCAGGTGCTGCCGACGTAGTCGTACTCGTTGACCTCGAGCCGCCCCCGGGCCGGCAGCCGGAAGCGGAAGGAGAGCACGGCGTCCCTGCCGCGCACCGGTACGTACAGGCGCGGCGAGGTGTTGTCGGCCGGGATGGTGGCGGCGAGGGCGGAGGTCTGGGCGAAGGCGCCGTCGGCCCGCAGCCTGCCGGTCACGAGCACCGGTCGGATCGTCGGCGACGGACCCGCCGGCGCGCCCACCCGGTAGATGGCGTCGGGCACGTCGTAGCCCTCGTTGGCGAACAGGGCCACGAGCGGGAAGTCGGGCGTGCCGAGCATGTCGAACAGCGCCATGTCGTCGAGGACCGGATGCCGGGTCGGCGTGGCCGACGACGCCCATGACGGGACGAAGACGTAGCGCACGCCGTTCGCCTCGAGGAACGCGGCGGCGGTCGCCGGGTCGTGCACGCCGAGCAGCGGCGCCGCCTCGAGCCCGTCGAGGTAGAAGGTCCGGGGCGCGCTCTGCAGGTAGTACACCCGGTCCTCGAGGGTGGCCACCCGACCGTGCGCACCGAGGTGGGCGTTGAGCCACGTCCAACTGCGGTAGTCACCGGCGAAGACGTAGTCGAGGGTGCGGGCGACCGAGCCGAGGTCGCGGTCGGCCGTCATGAAGTTGTCGTAGGCGGGGAGGCTCATCGGCCAGGTCGGCGCGTCGGGACCGACCACGGCGAGGGCCAGGGCGACGGCGACGCACAGCGCAGCGACGAGCGCCTTGGTCGGGACCGCCACCGCCCGCCACACCGCCCGCGGGGCGCCGAGGGGGGAGCGGAGGCCACCGGTCAGGTGGACGAGGGCGACACCCCCGACGACGGCACCGAGCGGCATGGCGTAGGCGAGGTCGCGCACCCAGTACCAGCCCGGCGTCATGGGGACGACGACGAGCACGACGAGGGCGCCGACGAGGAAGCCGCACGGTGCCCGCCGACGGGCGACCCAGACGCCGCCCACCACGGCGAAGAGGAGGCCCACGGCGAGAAGCTCCTGCCCGGCGAGCGCGTGCCACAGCTCGCGCAGGCGCAGGCCGAAGCCGACGTGGGACCCGGGTGCGCTCGTCCATACGCCGAGCGCGTTGTTCTCGATCTCGCGCTCCGACGCCCGCCACAGCGGACCGACGAGTCCCTTCCCCGGCAGCGGCGGCGCCCCGAGCGGGTACAGCGGATTGTGGAGCAGGGCGAGGTTGCGCACGTACCACGGCTCCACCACGGCGACCGCGACGTAGAGAAAGGCGAACGCCCGCCTGGCCGCTTCGCGCCACGACAGGCGGGCCGCCAGCGCGGCGATGAGGCCGACGGGCACGAGCACCAGTCCGAAGAAGCTGGTCGTGCAGGCGAGACCGACGATCCCACCCGCCTGCTTCCATGCGCCGGCACCCATTTGTCGGAGGGAGAGGTCGAGCAGCGCCACCGCCACCGTGGCGAGGGCGAGCAGATAGATGTAGCCGGTGGGCCACGAGCCGTAGAGAACGAGCAAGGGGCAGCCGAGGAAGAGCAGGGTCGCCCACCGGGCCGAGGACGGGCCGAACCGGGCCCGCACGTACGACCACACGAAGGCGAGCGTGCCGGCCATGACGAGCGGCGGAAGCACCCGCAGGTAGAAGTCGTCGAACCGGTTGAGCACCACGTCGAAGAAGGCGCCGGTGGCGGGGAACAGCGGCGGGTAGTTGGCGCTGATCTCGAGCCCGACGGACGGGCCGTACAGCAGCGGCGGCGACGGTCTGCCGGCGAACCACAGCTTGGCCACACCGGCGTGGTACACCACCGCGTCCCACTCGATGATCGGCGACATGGCGACGTGCACGACGACGAGCGCCACCACGATCGCGGCGAGGAGGACGAGGGCGACGTCCCACGGACTGCGCTCCGAAGAGGACGCCCGGCGCCACAGGCGCTCGGCCATCAGGGCGCGGTCGCGGGCGACGACCACGGTGGCGAGGGCGAGCGCAACAGCGAGGGCGCCGACGAGTACCCACTGCGACAGCCATCCGACCACCTCGGCCACGGTGGCCAGGTAGCCGAGCGCGCACGGCCCGAGCACCAGCCCGACGCCCATCACCGCGGCGCGGCTGTGGGCGAGCACGGTGCGGCGAAGGACGATCCACGCGAGCTCGAGCCCGAGGACGACGGCGGCGGCAGCGACGGCGAGCCCCGCCACCCAACGGACCGGTGGGTGGAAGCCCCCGGCGACGTTCGGGTGGGCGATCCAGCCCGCGAAGTCGCGGGCGAAGCGGGCCAGCCAGCCTTCGTTCCCGGCCACGGTGGCGCCGACGAGGGCGAGGAGCAGTGCCAGCAGCGCGACCACTCCCCCGGCCCGTTCGCCCGGTAGCGGGCGCGCCGTGGCCGGGTCGCCCGTGGCGGTCGGCGCCTCGACAGGGCGCTCGTCGAGCGTCCGACTCACGGGGCCGTCACCGTCGGGGCGAGGAGCTCCAGGGTGCAGCCGCCGGTCTCGATCATGAGCAGGTCGGCGCCCATGGGCACGGAGAACGATGCGTCGCGCCAGCCGGCGGAGGCCTCGCAGCGAAGCTGGGCCACCGTGCCGGCGCCGTTCCGCACCGCCACCGTGCCCGACCCGGTCGCCCGGTAGTGCACGAGCAGCCGGTCGAGCGCCGGCGCCTCGGGGCTCAGCAGGATGCGGCCCTCGGCGCCGGCCGGGACCCGGTACGACGCGGGAGTGGGAGTCGGCGCGCCCGG
Organism: Acidimicrobiales bacterium; assembly: GCA_035653635.1. Taxonomy (GTDB): domain Bacteria; phylum Actinomycetota; class Acidimicrobiia; order Acidimicrobiales; family UBA8190; genus DASRBM01. Next base: position 6,256 of record DASRBM010000101.1, read on the forward strand.
CGGCACCCATACCGCGGCCCGGTACGAGGACGGCTCCCCTGCACCGAGGTCGTAGACGCTGGTCACCGGCTGTCCCGGATAAGGCGCGAAGACAGCCGCCACCGGTGCAGCGGTGCCGCCGAGCACGCGCTCGAGCCCGAGCAGGCCGATCACCGGGGAGGAGGCGGCCCAGCCCGGTACGAGCACGTAGCGCACCCCCAGACTGCGGAGGTAGGCGACAGCGGCCTCGGGGGTGTGCGGGGTCAGCAGCGGGGCACCGGCCCGGCCGTCGAGATAGACAAGATGGACGCGTGGGTCGAGGTCGTAGGCGCGGACCTCGAGGGTCGCCACCTCGCCACCGTGGCGCCCGACGTGGGCGCCGAGCCACTGCCAGGCGAGCACGTCGCCGCCGGTGGCGCTCCACAGCGTGGCCGGTGCGTTCCCGAGGTCGCGCAGGCCGGCGCGCCAGTCGGCAGAAGCCAGTACGGGGGCGCCGGACATCTCGTCGGGGGCCGCCATCGATGTGGCCACGCCGGTCACCACCGCGATGGCGGCGGCGGCCACGAGCACCACCGTGCGCACCGTCCGCAGCCCGGGACGCGTCGTGTTCGACGGGGCGCGGGCGAGCACGATGGCGGCGCCGAGGGCGGCCGGGGCGACGAGCGGGACGAGGGCCCGCTGGAAGTACCAGCCCGGCACGAGGACGGCGACGATCCAGCCGGCGACGATCCAGCCGGCGACGGCGGCCGCTCTCGATCGTCGGGCCCCGTACGCAAGGGCGACGGCGCCGGGCAGGACACCGCAGGGAAGGAGGAGCGGGTTCCAGAAGGTGGCGGACAGCTCGCGGATGCGCAGGGTCACACCGGTCGACCCCGACCACACGGCGTTGGCGGTCGAGCGGACCTGCGCCTCGGTGACGTTCCAGAGCTGGGGGACGATGCCCTTGTCGTGCAGCACGCCGGCCGCCAGGGGGTAGAGCGGGTCCCCGAGGAGCACGCCGTTGCGCACGAGCCAGACGGCACCCACGACCGCGACGGCGACACCGAAGGCGGTGCTCGGAACGAGACGACGCCGTGCGGACACCAGCGCGACCACCAGGCCGGCGGCCACGACGATCCAGCCGTAGAAGTTCGTGAGCACGGCGAAGCCGGCGAGGACGCCGGCGACGATCCAGAGGGCCCCGTCCCGACGGCGCGCCGCCTCGACGACCACCACCGTCACCACCATCACGAGGAAGCCGAGGAGCAGATAGTTCGTCGGCCACATGGCGTAGAAGACGAGGAGCGGGGTGCCGAGCATGAGCGTGACCGTCCAGCGGGCCACCGCCACGGAGAAGAGGCGACGCGCGGCACCGAAGACGAACAGCAGGAACCCCGCGTAGAGCAGCGGTGCGCCGAGCCGGAGATAGAGGTCATCGGCCCGCCCGGCGAGCTCGTAGAGGGCGAGGCCGAAGGCGGGCCACAGCGGCGGGTAGTTGGCGCTGATCTGCAACCCGATCGACGGCCCGTACTGCAGCGGAGGCGCCGGCGCGTGGGCGAACCAGTAGCGGGGCAGCTCGGCGTGGTAGATGAGCGAGTCGAACTCGGTGACCGGCTGGGTGGCGGCGTGGACGATGATCCATCCCACGACCACCACGGCGAATCCGACGAGGGCGATGCCGGCCCGGTCGAAGCGGGTCCGGGACCGCGACGCCGGCAGCCCGACGGGCGACGACCGCCGCTGCATCATCACCGTCGCCGCGCCGCAACCGGCGAGCAGGAGGGCGCCGACGGCGACGAAGGGCCACAGCCCGACCGAGCCCACGGCCACCTCCCACACGCCGACCAGGCCCAGCTCGCAGGCGGCGAGGAGGGCCGTCAGGCCTGCGGTGACGAAGCGGTCGGCGAACAGCGACGAACGACGGGCGAGCAGCCCGACCTGGAGCCGACCGACGACGAGGGCGACGGCGAGGCCGCCGACGATGCGGACGGCGGGGACGGAGACGGGATCGGCAGCGTGCAGCGCGGTGGTCGGGTTGGCGGCCCACGACACGAAGGCGCGCACGAAGGAGGCGACCCAGCCCCACTGCTCGGCGGCGAACACCGCCAGCCCGACGACGACGAGCAGACCGGCGACGGCGAAGCCGCTGCGGTCGGGCGCGGGCGCGGCCGGAGGCACCGGCGCGTCCGTTGCGTACGTGGGCAGCGCTTCGGCTGCCGGTCCCGCCTCGATCATGGCCGGCTCGCCCCTACGTGGAGCCGGGCGGCGCCGTCATTCAGCGGCGACCGACGGCGCGGCGGCCGCCGCCACGGCGGGCACCAGGACGGGAGCGGGCTCGGAGACCCCCGACAGCTGCCGCAGCTCGGCCCGGAGGGCGAAGAGGGCGCGTATGTGGTCGTAGGCGATGCCCGGGATCCTGGTCGGCCGGTACACCTTCGTCTCGCCGTCGAGACGGGCGCGGTGGCGGACGGGGAGTTCCTTCGTCGCGACCCCGGCGGCGGCGGCCCGGGCGTTGAACTCCCACCAGAAGCCCTGGCGCAGCAACCCGGGGCTGCCGCGCAGGATGGCCTGGAGCGCGCCACGTCGGAGCACGAGATACGGGCAGGAGGGGTCCTTCAGACGGACCGGGAAGAGGCGGCGGTAGAGCGTCTTGAACCCGAACGACATGAGCTTGCGGTAGGCGGCGTCGTTCCTCGGGTTGCGGTACCCGATGACCATGTCCGCTCCGCCGAGCTCGCGCACGAGCGTGGCGAAGTCGGCCGGGTCGCACTGCCCGTCCGAGTCGATGAAGGCCACCACGTCGCTTGTGGTGGCGGCGAACCCGTCGAGCACGGCCCGTGAGTATCCCTTGCGCTCGGGCGACGACAACAGCACGAGCGGGATGTCATCGGCGAGATCGGTCAGCACCTCGACGGTGTCATCGGTGGACCCGTCCTCGCAGACGACGAAGCGGATGGGGATCCGTCCCTGCAGCGTGACCACCTCGTAGAACTCGCGCAGTGTCGTCTCGATCCCGTCCCCTTCGTTGTGGGCGGGGAGGACGATGTCGATCACCTGGTCCGAGCGGGTTGCATGGTGCCCGGGTGGCGAGGTGATCGCGGAGGGTGCGGCCTGGCGGTCGCCGGCGACTGTCGTCATCGACTCGTGTTGCCCTTCTGCGGCCCGCCTGCTCGTCCCCCCCTGTGGGCACGAGCGCCACAATTCGGAAGATACCTGGACCGTGCACGCGCGCAAGGGGCTCGGCGCGACATGTCCGCCCGTCGTGGAGGTGTTGTGCAACGCCGTCCCGCTCGGACGGAAATGGTCCCCGCCAGTCGGTTTACGCGCCGTTGCCTCGGGGGATGGAGGCACGCGCCCTTTCAGCGACGCGCCGTCGGCGGGCCACCGGCGCACGACGTGGCGAGGAGACGACGTGGTCGAGCAAGCTCGGGTCGCAGCCGGTAAGGCGTGGAGCGTGGTGGTGCGGAGGCCGATCCAGGCGGTCATCGCGGCACTCGTCATCGCCGGTGGATTGACCACGGCGGTGGTCAGCATCAGCAACGCCGACAACACCTGCGGCACCGGCTACGGCTACGGCTACAGCTCCAACGGGACCTACGGATTCGGGTACGGGCAGTGCCCGACCACCCCGCCGCCGCCTCCGGCCGGCGCCGTCAGCTACGTGCAGGCCTCCAACGGCACGGCCAACGGTTCGGTGTCGGCCACGATCGACGGGACCACCGTGACCCTCGACGGGATCGGCTCCTTCACCCTCGCCCAGTACGGCGGCGATCCCCTCGGCGCCGTGCCGGCGCACGCCACCGGGGAGTACTTCGACATCCGCATCAGCGGGGCACCGACCAGCCTGGTGGTGCAGGACTGCAACCTGAACGGCGGCTCCACCGTCGGGTGGTGGGACGGCAACGCCTGGGTCAACGTGGTCGGTGACCCGGGGCCGACGCTGTCGCCCGGCCCGCCGCCGTGCAGCACCTTCACCCTCGACACCCACTCGGCACCGAGCCTGGAAGACCTCCTCGGGACCCCGTTCGCCGTGGTCAGTGCGGCGCTGCCCTCTCCCCCGCCCTCATCCGGTCCGGGCTACTGGGTGGCCGGGTCCGACGGCGGGGTGTACGCCTTCGGGGCGCCGTTCTACGGATCGGTGCCCGGCGTCGGGGCGCACGTCAACAACGTGATCGGCATCCTCGGCACCCGCGACCTCGGGGGCTACTGGATGGCGGGCAACGACGGTGGCGTGTTCGCCTTCGGTGACGCCGCCTTCCACGGATCGCTGCCGGGGCTCGGTGTCCACGTCACCAACGTGCGGGGCATGGCGGCCACACCGAGCGGTGGCGGCTACACCATGGTCGGCACCGACGGCGGCGTGTTCAACTTCGGGGACGCCAGCTACCAGGGATCGCTTCCGGGGCTCGGCATCCACGTCAACAACATCGTGGGTCTCGCCCGGACAGCCGACAACGGCGGCTACTGGGCGGTCGGGTCCGACGGCGGGACCTTCGCCTTCGGTGACGCCGCTTTCTACGGGTCGCTCCCCGGCATGGGTGTCCACGTCAGCAACATCGTCGGCATGGTGCCGACGTCCGACAACAAGGGATACTGGCTGATCGGTTCCGACGGGGGGGTGTTCGCCTTCGGCGACGCCGCCTACTTCGGGTCGCTGCCGGCGCTCGGCGTCCACGTCAACAACATCGTGAGCGTGGCGCCGACTGTCGACAACGGCGGCTACCGCATGGTCGGGTCCGACGGCGGCGTGTTCGACTTCGGCGACGCCACCTTCCAGGGCTCGGTGCCGGGCGCCGGCGTGCACGTCAACAACATCGTGGGCATCACGAACGGCTGATCCCGGCCGTTCCCCGGTGGGACGGGAGGGGCACGCGGCACGGACCGCGTGCCCCTCGTCGCGTCCGGGGTGCGTTTCGTGGCGTCGCTTGTGGACGCGCCGGGCCGGTGAAGCGGGCGGGCAGAGCGAACCGCGGGCCGCCCTCCCACGTATGAGGGGCAGGCCGCCGGCCGTCGATCCTTGGGAGGTCACCGTGAAGCACACGAGGAGAACCGCGGTCCGCCGCGGCGGGACCGCTGGCAGCCTGGTGCTCGGGGGCGCGCTGCTCCTCGCCGCCTGCTCGAGCTCGTCCGGTACCGACGCCGGGGCATCGGCCTCGAGCACGACGGCGCCCCCGGTGGTGGTGAAGGCGGCCACGGTGGCCGGCTTCGGGACCGTGCTCGTCGACGGCAGCGGCCGGACGCTCTACATGCTTACCTCGGAGCAGGGCGGCAAGCTCACCTGCACCGACAACAACGGGTGCACGAAGGTGTGGCCCGACACCGAGCTGCCGAGCGGGGTCACGAGCGCCACGGCCGGATCCGGGATCCAGCCGTCGCTCCTCGGCACCGTGAAAGATGCAAGCGGGCATCTCTACGTGACCTACGGCGGCTTGCCGCTCTACACGTATTCCGGGGACTCTGGCGCCGGACAGGCCAACGGCGAGGGCATCCAGAGCTTCGGCGGGACGTGGTACGTGCTCGGCGTCTCCGGGCAGCCCGTCACCTCGTCCGGCACCGGCACCGGTTCCGGGTCGGGCCCGGCGGCCACCACCACGACGACCTACCGGTACTGATCACCGGGCGGGTGCCCAGTCGAACACCGACACGACCTCCACCCGGAAGGTCTGGGGGAACAGGTCGACCAGGGTCTGGCTCGTGAGGCGGTAGCCGGCTTCGACGAGGCGGCGGGTGTCCTGCACCATGCTCCGCACCTCGCAGCTCACGAGGACCACGCGCT
>DASRBM010000102.1:0-5039 GCA_035653635.1 Acidimicrobiales bacterium
GAGCCGGCGGTGATCTCCTTGCCCGGCTTGGCCTCGACGTCGAACTCGATCCACTCCCCGCGGTAGGGGTGGATGGTGCCGGTGAAGACGGTCTTGGCGTCGCGGCCCGGCTGGAAGATCACGCCCGGCGAGCGGACGAGCTGGGAGACGACCACCCGCTCGGTGCCGTTCACGATGAAGGTGCCCTTGTCCGTCATCATCGGGAAGTCCCCCATGAAGACGGTCTGCTCCTTGATCTCACCGGTCTGCGCGTTCATGAACCGCGCCCGCACGAAGACGGGGGCGGCGAACGTCATGTCCTTCTCCTTGCACTCCTGCTCGCTGAACTTCGGCGGCGGGCGCAGGTCCGGGTCGGTCGGGTCGAACTCGAGCTCCAGGCTCAGCTGACCGGTGAAGTCCTCGATGGGGCTGATGTCGGCGAAGGCCTCGGCCAGGCCCCTGTCGAGGAACCACTTGAACGAGTCGCGCTGGATGGCGATGAGATCCGGCAGCGGCAGGACCTCGTCGAGGTTGGCGAAGGAGAAACGCTCCGGGCTCTTGGACCGTGCAGGCAACGGTCTACTCCTCCCAAGTACGGGTGATCGGTGGGCGGTGGGTGCGGTGTGGTCGGCGGGTCGGGTGGGCAGATCGGTCGGGTCGTCGGTCTGGCAAACGGACTGCTGCTCGTTGCTCGTTCGGTCGGTACTTCGGTGCTGCTGGACTGCGGGGCACGTGCCGGGAACCGGCCCGCTCGGGTCCGGTCCCCTGCTCCGCTACGGCGCCGGAGGTGATCCGGCTCGAACGACGGCGGGCGCGGTGGACCGGTGGAGTGGGACTACCGGTGCAGAGGCGCGACACATCGGACCGTCGGAGCCGAGGGGATGGCGCGAAAGGCGAGGCACGGCAACCGCATAGCATACGCGGCCGCGCAGGACAGGGCAACCCCCTATCTCGTGCCAGGGACAGGGTACGGATCGACCCCCCTGGCGTCAAGCCTTTCCGGTCCCCGCCGGAGACCGCCCGCAGGCCGGCCGGCGGGCGCCCCGAGGCCCTGGTGGGAGCCCCGGGAACGCCCGATCGGCACCGGGCCTACTGGATCTCGACGGTGGCGCCGGCCTCTTCGAGCTGGGCCTTGGCCTTGTCGGCCTCTTCCTTCGGCACCCGCTCGAGCACCGGCTTGGGCGCGCTGTCGACCAGGTCCTTGGCCTCCTTCAGCCCGAGGCTGGTCAGCGCCCGGACCTCCTTGATGACCTGGATCTTCTTGTCGCCGGCGCTGGAGAGGACCACGGTGAACTCGCTCTTCTCCTCGTCGCCGCCGCCGGCGTCGCCACCACCGGCCGCCGGGGCGGCCGCGGCCACGGCCACGGGGGCCGCGGCGGTGACACCGAACTTCTCCTCGAAGTCCTTCAGCAGCTCGGAGAGCTCGAGGACGGTGAGAGAGGCGATGCCGTCGAGGATCTCGTCCTTGGTCAGTGCCATTGTCGCTGTGCTCCTTCTTGTCTCGATCTGGGATCTGTCGATCTGAACTGGGTCGATCTGGTACGTGGGTGCGGGCCTGGGGAGGGCCCCGCCGGGCTCAGCCCTCGGCTCCGCCTGCGTCTTCCGCCGGCGCCGCGGTCTCCTCGGCCGGCGCTGCCTCTGCGGTCTCGGCCGGGGCGGTCTCCGCCTCTGCCGGGGCGGCTTCCGCGGTCTCGACGGGTGCGGCTTCGGCCGTCTCCGCCTCTGCCGGGGCTGCTTCCGCGGTCTCGACGGGTGCGGCTTCGGCCGCCTCCGCCGGAGTGGCTTCTGCCGACTCGGCCGCGGGTGTCTCCGCCGGGGCCGGCGCACCGCCCTGCTGGTCGACCAGCGCCTTCAGGCCGTAGGCCAGGTTGCGGGGCAGCGCCTGCATCAGGCCGGCGAGCTGCTGCATCGGGGCGGCGATGGCGCCGGCCAGCCGGGCGAGCAGCACCTCGCGCGAGGGCAGATCGGCGAGTGCGGTCAGGTCCCGGGCCGACAGCGAGGCGGTGCCGTGCATGCCGCCCTTCACCACCAGGTTCGGGTTGGCCCGGGCGTAGTCGCGCAGTGCCTTGGCCACGGCCGAGACTTCGCCGGACACGAAGGCGATGGCGGTCGGCCCGGCCAGCAGCTCGGCCAGCGGCTCGTGGGGGCTGCCGGCGATCGCCAGCTTCACCAGGGTGTTCTTGTAGACCTTGTACTCGCCGCCGGCGGCCGCTAGGGCCTGGCGCAGCGAGGCCAGCTCGGCCACGGTGAGACCCCGGTACTCGGTGAGGATGGTGGCCTCGGCGTCGGCCAGGCGACCCCGCACCTCCTCGACGACGGCCACCTTCTCGGGCCTCGGGTTGTCCATGTCGGCTCCTGTGATCGGCTCGCCGTGCGCCTTCGTGCGCACGACCGGCCGTCACCGCAGCCACCGGACTCGACCGGATCACCGGTCGAACGGGGGTCGGGTTCGTCACCTCGTCGGGCGGGCCGGGGGCCCCTTCGGCGCCGGATGGCGCACCGGATGTCTACGGCGACGGCTCTGCTTGTCGAACTGCTTGCTCTCGAACTCGGTGCTGCGAACTGCGCCGCCCTCGGGGACGAGGGACGGTCCTGGAGAAGAGTGACCCGACGGGTCGACCGGGAGACACTACTGCAGACCCGGCATCAGGCCGACGCGACCAGCTCCTCCTCGGTCTCGCGGGCGTGGGCCGGGTCGATGTGGACGCCCGGGCTCATGGTGGAGCTGAGCGTGATGGCCTTCAGGTAGCGGCCCTTGGCCGCGGCCGGCTTGGCCCGCACGAGCTCCTCGATCACGGCGTGGATGTTGGCGAGGAGCTGGGTCCGGTCGAAGGAGGCCTTGCCCACGGCCACGTGGACGTTGCCGACCTTGTCCGTGCGGTACTCCACCCGGCCGCCCTTGAATTCGGTGACGGCCTTGCCCACGTCGGTGGTCACGGTGCCGGTCTTCGGGTTGGGCATGAGCCCACGGGGGCCGAGCACCCGGCCGAGCTTGCCGACCTGGCCCATGAGGTCGGGCGTGGCGATGGCCACGTCGAAGTCGAGGAAGCCGCCCTCCACCCGGGCCACGAGGTCGTCGGCCCCGACTTCGTCGGCACCCGCCTCGCGCGCCGCGGTGGCCGCCTCGCCGGCGGCGAACACGACTACGCGGGCCGTCTTCCCGGTGCCCGACGGCAGGGTGAGCGTGCCCCGGACGATCTGGTCGGCCTTGCGGGGGTCGACCCCGAGGCGCACGGCCAGCTCCACCGTCTCGTCGAACTTGGCCTTCGCCATCTCCTTCACCAGCTCCGCCGCTTCGGCGGGGCTGTAGAGGTGCTGGCGGTCGAAGCGCTCCAAGGCGGCCTTGTAGTTCTTGCCCTTGTGCACGACGTTCTCTCTTCTCGTTCTGCTCGTTCGGAACCCGGTCGCCCGCTCAGCCGCTGACCAGGACGCCCATCGAACGGGCGGTGCCGGCCACCTGCTTCTTGGCCGCGTCGAGGTCGCTGGTGTTGAGGTCGGGCATCTTGGTCTTGGCGATCTCTGTGAGCTGGGCGTCGGTGATGGTGCCGGCCTGCTCGCGCCCCGTCGCCGCCGCGCCCTTGTCGAGCCCGGCCGCCTGGCGGATGAGCACCGGCGTGGGCGGCGTCTTCAGGACGAAGGTGAAGCTGCGGTCCTCGTAGATGGTGATCTCGACCGGGATCACCGTGCCCCGCTGGTTCTCCGTCGCCGCGTTGTATTGCTTGACGAATTCCATGGTCTGCACGCCGTGCGGGCCGAGGGCGGTGCCCACCGGCGGCGCCGGGGTGGCGCCGCCTGCCGGCAGCTGGATCTTCACGACGGCGAGCGTCTTCTTCTTTGCCATGAGGTCCTCGTCCTCGTCCTAGAGCTTGGCGACTTGGCTGAACTCGAGCTCGACCGGGGTCTCCCGGCCGAAGATGTTGACCAGCACCTTGAGCTTGAGCTGGTCCTCGTTGATCTCGTCGATCTGACCGGAGAAGTCGGCGAAGGGCCCTTCGCGCACCCGCACCGTCTCCCCCACCTCGTACTCCAGGCGGGGCCGCGTCTTCTTGGCCGGCTCGGCGCCACCCTCGACCTTGACCTGCAGGATGCTCTCGACCTCGCGGCGCGACAGCGGGGTGGGCTTGGTGCCCGGCCCGACGAATCCGGTCACGCCCGGCGTGTTGCGGATCACCGACCACGAGTCGTCGTCGAGCTCGCAGCGGCACAGCAGGTAGCCCGGAAAGACCTTCTTCTGGACGACGACCTTCTTGCCGTTCTTGAACTCGACCACGTCCTCCATGGGGATGACCACTTCGTAGATGCGGTCCTCCATGTTCATGGAGACGATCCGGCTCTCGAGGTTCGACTTCACCTTGTTTTCGTAGCCGGCGTAGCTGTGGATGACGTACCAGCGCCCGGGTCGGTCGTAGGGGCTCTCGACGACGACCGGCTCCTCGTCCTCCTCGTCGCCGTAGAGGTCGAGCTCGTCGTCGCCGGCGGCCGGCACCTCGTCCTCGACCAGGACGGCGGCCCCGGCGGGGGCCGGCTCGGCCGACAGGGCGTCGACGGTGGTGTCGGACGACGCGTCGGGGCCGACGCCCGTGTCGGGCGCCGGCTCGGTGTCGGATGCCACGTCGGCACCCGGGCTGTCGGAGAGGTCGAATTCGGTCATTGGGCGGCTGGATGCAGCAGATCGAGGACGCCGTGGGAGAAGGCGTAGTTCAGCAGGAAGATCAGTGCCACCAGGAGCACGAGGACGATGATGACCACGGTGGCCGAGTTCGCCACTTCCGAACGGGTCGGCCACGCCACCTGGCGGAGCTCAGATCGTACCTCGCGGCCGAACTCCACCACGCGGGCCGGCGGGGACAGGTTGGGCTCGGCACCGGGGCGGCGGGTGGCCGACGGCGCGGTCCGCCGGAGGGCGGGGCCCTCGTCGGCGAAGTCGGTCACGTCGGTGCCGCCGCCTCCCTGGCGCTGCATGGTGCGCCTCGACTCTCGATTCACGACTGCTTGACGCCTTTCCGACGTGCACGATGGTGCGAGCAGGGCAGGAGGGACTCGAACCCCCAACCGCCGGT
>DASRBM010000103.1:0-3780 GCA_035653635.1 Acidimicrobiales bacterium
CGTGTTCGATCTGCACCAACCGGGCCCGGGGGTGGCGACGGGCGATGGCGGCCGTGTCGTCGGTGGAGCCGTCGTCCACCACGAGGATCTCGAGTCCGGGGTACTCGAGCGCGCAGGTGTGGCGCAGGCACTCGTCGAGGGTGGCCGAGGCGTTGTAGGCGCAGACGGCGATCGACAACGACGGCCACTCCCGCTCCAGGTCGGCGACCGTCCTCGCGTTCCAGCCCGAGGCGACGGCGAGGGCCGGCTTCGGTCGCCGGTCGGCGGTGGTGAGCCCGAACCCCCAGTGCTCCTGGCTCTCGCCCGCCACCGACCAGTCGTCGGTCCATGAGAAGAGGCAGGTGCCGGCCACGCCCCGCTCGATAGCGGTGGCCATCTGCCAATCGATCATCTCGGCCTGGCGCCGGCGGCCGGCCGGACTCGGGTCGCTCGGCGCACCTACCTCGGTGAGCACCAGGGGAACATCGCCCGAAAGGTGCTGCAGGCGGGTCAGGTAGCGGCGGAAGGCGGCGGGGTCCTCGAGGAAGACGTTGAAGGAGACGAAGTCCACCTCGGGAACGGCCATGTACTCGGCGGTGGGGTAGTTGGCGTAGGTGGCGAGCTGTGCCGCGTCGGCGTCGTGGACCGCCCGTACGAGGTCGCGCAGGCCGCCGGCCACCACCCGGGTGCCGAGCCAGCGGATGACGTCGGCAGGGACCTCGTTGGCGACGCAGATGCCGAGCACCTGCTCACAGCCGACCAGTCGCCGCGCCGCCTCGGCCGTCTGCCGGCGCGCCGCGCGCTGCATGCGGTACCGCTCACGGGACGAGGTGCCGACCTGATAGCGCCAGTCCTCGAAGTGGAGCCCGACGAGGAGCTGCAGATCCCAGTCCGCGGCCGCCTCGAGGACGCGCGCAGGGGGCTCGGTGTAGGTCCGGACGACGGTGAAGCCGGCCTCGTGGATGGCCGAGAAGTCACGCTTGAGGCGGTCGCGCTCGGGATAGAGCGAACCGTCGGTGGCCGCCGCGAAGGTCCCGTAGGTCACCCCCCGGAAGCGGAAGGGTGCCCCACCTCGTTGAAACGCCTTGCCTGCCGGGGCGACCCGCCGGCCCCCGGTGGCGCTCAACGGCGCACGGCCGATTCCTCGGCCGCGCGCCGGTCACCATCGACTTCCGGTGCTCCCCTCCGCACGGCGTGAGTCCTCGGCACGAGGGCGGTGCGCCTTGATGCAACGATCCACGGGTTTTGCAAAGCGTGGGTCGGTGCGCGGACCCGCACCCCGCTGACCTCGTCGGACGTCCGCGTGCACAGGCCGGTCTCCCTGGCGACCGGCGGTCTCGCGCCGACCGGGTCGGCCGTTTGTTTGCAGCCTCCGTTCGACGCGGACGCGTGAGGAGGAAAGGGGACCGGCCGCCGACGGCCGGAGCCGGGCATGGCGGTAACGTGCACCCGAAGGGGGATTCGGTCATGACTGATGCCGTGACCGGCGGGTCCGAAGCGGCCAAGGTCGCCGTGATCGGCGCCGGGTACGTCGGGCTCACGACGGCCGTCGTGCTCGCCCACCTGGGCCACGACGTCTGCTGTGGCGAGATCGACGCGGCCAAGGTGGAACAGCTCAACCGGGGCAGGCCCACGATCTTCGAGGGTGGCCTGGAGCCGCTGCTCGCCGAGGGCCTGGCGTCGGGTCGCCTGCGTTTCGTCACCGGCGCCGCGGCGGCGGTGGCCGACGCACGTTTCGTGTTCCTGTGCGTGCCGACGCCGCAGTACCACGACGGCTCGGCCGACGTGCGCGAGCTCGGCGCCGCGGCCCGGGAGATCGCCCCCCATCTGGTGAACGGCGCCATCGTCGTGAACAAGTCGACCGTGCCGGTCGGCTCGGCCACGCTCATCGAGCGGCTCCTGCGCCGGCGGGACGTCCCGGTCGTGTCCAATCCCGAGTTCCTGCGCGAGGGGACCGCCATCGAGGACTGCCTGCACCCGGACCGGGTCGTGGTGGGTTCGGACGACAGGGAGGCGGCCGCGCAGGTGGCGGGTCTCTTCCGCAACCTCGGCGCACCTACCATCGTCACCGACGCGGCGACGGCCGAGACGATCAAGTACGCCGCCAACGCCTTCCTGGCCACCAAGCTGAGCTTCGTCAACGCGGTGGCGACCCTGTGCGAGCACCTCGGGGCGAGCGTCGGCGACGTCCTGCTCGGGCTCGGCTACGACCATCGCATCGGCTTCGAGTATCTGAAGCCGGGTCCGGGGTGGGGTGGTTCGTGCCTCCCGAAGGACACGAGGGCGCTGCTCTACATGGCCGAGCGTTCCGGCTACGAATTCCCCTTGTTGCGCGAGGTCATCGAGACCAACGAGGCGCAGCTGCAGAGCGTCGTCGACAAGATCCGACTGGTGGCGGGACGCCCGCTGGCCGACGCCAACGTCGCCGTGTGGGGTCTGAGCTTCAAGGCCGGCACCGACGATCGCCGTCGTTCGCCGGCGGTGGAGATCGTGCAGCGGCTCGTGGCGAGCGGCGCCCAGGTCCGGGTGTACGACCCCTCGGTCACGGGCCCCGCACCCGACATCCCCGAGGAGGTGGAGCTCCTCGGAGACGCCTACCTCGCGTGCAAGGGCGCCGACGTCGTCGCCGTGCTCACCGACTGGGAGGTGTTCACCCGCCTCGACCTCGCCAGAGTGCGCCAGCTCATGACCTCGGCGCGTATGGTCGACGCCCGCAACCACCTGGATCCCGCGGCCGTGCGCGCGGCCGGGTTCGACTACCTCGGTCTCGGCAACCCCTGATCCGCCGGACAGCGGCGCCGATCGGTGGGCGTGGTGTCAGCGGTAGATGTTGACCGTCTCGTCGAGGCCGAACGACGCGGGACTCGTGCGACCGGTCGAGGCCAGGACGAAGGCGAAGGCGTCGCCGCCGACCTCGGTGCCGCCCCCGCCCGACACCGGGAACTCCTCGTAGTCGCCGAGGCGCAACGTTGCCGGGCCCCATCCCTGGTCGGTCAGCACCTGGGCGATGTGCGACAGCGAGGCGCGCAGGCTGTCGTCCTTGCGTTCGACCGTGCGACCGAGTGCCGCCAGGATGTCGTCCGCGTGCAGGTAGGTGTCGAACCACAGCGCCTCGAGCCCGAAGCCGAGGGTGCCGGTGAGACCGGCGCCGCCGACCGGCGACTCCCACGCCTCGTCGTTGTCGAAGCCGGCGACCATGTCCGTCGCCACCTTGATGCCCGACTCGAGCTCCTCGGCGAGCTCGTGGGCGGCCCGGCCCCGGCGCTCCTCCACCTGGCGGGAGGTGACCTCGGGTGACCCCAGACCGTCGAGCCGCAGGTTCACGACGTCGGTCAACTGTCCGATCACGTGGGCGGCCACATCCGCGTTGCGCCACCCGTCGCAGCGGCTCGGGCGGTCCCACTCGTCCTCGGTGAGGCCCCGGACGAGCTCGGCGAACGCGCCGTACTCGGCCAGCATGCCTGGGATCACCGTCTGACGGGGCAGTGTCATGGGAGCCTCCTCGGCTGCATGTCACACTGACATGCAAGGTGCATGTATATTGCATGCAGGCAGCACGCATGGTCAAGCGCGAATCGGCACAACATCGGAGAACCCAGGCGGAGCGATCCGAGGCGACGCGGCGCGCCCTGCTCGAGCACGCGCGCACGCTGTTCGCGGCCAAGGGCTACGCCGGGGCCGGACGCGAGGAGATCGTCGCCGCCGCCGGCGTGACACGCGGCGCGCTGCAGCACCACTTCGGTGACAAGTTGGCGCTCTTCCAAGCCGTGTACGAGGCCGTCGAACAGGAAGTGGTGGAGA
>DASRBM010000104.1:0-2714 GCA_035653635.1 Acidimicrobiales bacterium
GTCATGACGCTCGCCCCGGCCGACGGGCATGTACGGGCCGAGTTCACCCTGGCCGATCTGCGCGACCTGTCGACCGCCATCGCCCGCGCCCGGCACCTGTGCAACCTCGACGCCGATCCCGAGGCCGTCGACCGGGCGCTCGGCGCCGACCCGGCGCTTGCGTCGTCGGTGGCGCGTCGTGCGGGACTGCGCGTGCCGGGCACGGTCGACGGCTTCGAGACGGCCGTGCGGGCGGTGGCGGGGCAGCAGGTGTCGGTGGCCGGAGCCCGCACGGTGCTCGGCGGCGTGGTCGCGGCGGCCGACGTCCGGCTCACCCACCCTGACCGGTCGCTGACCCACGTGTTCCCCGACGCCGCCGAGACGGCGCTGCTCGTGGAGCGCCACCCCGAGGCATTCGCCATGCCGGCGGCGCGCCGCGCCGCGGTGGCGGGTCTGGCAGCCGCGGTGGCCGACGGTCGGCTCGCCATCGACCCGGGTGCGAGCCCCGTCGAACTGCGCGCCGCCCTCGTGACCCTGCCCGGCATCGGACCGTGGACGGCGGAGTACGTCGCCATGCGCGGCCTCGGGGATCCCGACAGCTTCCTGCCGAGCGATCTCGGCACCCGCCGGGGGGCGGCAGCCCGGGGCGTGCCCGACGACCCCCGGTCGCTCGCGGCCCACGCCGAGCGCTGGCGACCATGGCGGTCGTACGCGCAGATGCACCTATGGACCACCGCCGTGCCCGGCGACGCATCGCACGCGCCGACGGGTGACGACCGGGATCTCAGCCGGCACGACAGAAAGGCGGCCGTGGCATGAACGCTCGGACGAGGACCATCGAAGGAGCCGGCGGCGACACCGTGCACGAGACGGTGTGGGGCAGCCCCATCGGGCCCCTCACCATCCGCGGCACCGACAAGGTGCTGACGGAGATCGTGCTCCCGCGGGACAAGCGGCCGGCGGGGCGGCGCCGGCCCGGCCGTCCGACGGCGGCCGCCGTCGAGACCGCGCTCGCGCAGCTGGAGGAGTACTTCGCCGGCACGCGCACCGAGTTCGACCTGCCGCTCGCACTGGCGGGGACACCGTTCCAGGTCGACGTGTGGCAGACGCTGGCGGACATCCCCTACGGAGCGACCGTCAGCTACGGCGAGCTCGCCGCCATGGTGGGACGGCCCACCGCCTTCCGGGCCGTGGGCCAGGCGAACGGGGCCAACCCGATTCCGATCGTCCTGCCCTGTCACCGGGTGCTCGCCGCCGGCGGCCGCATCGGCGGCTACGGCGGGGGACTGCCGATCAAGCGGCAGCTGCTCGCGCTCGAAGGGGTGGCCGTCGACTGAGGCGGCTCGCTCAGGCCGAGAGGTTCAGCTGCCAGGTGACGCCGTAGCGATCGGCGACCCAGCAGAACTTGGGGCTGAACCCGTAGCTGTCGAGGGGCATCAACATCGCCCCCCCGTCGGCGAGAGCCGCCGCGGCGCGCTCGATCTCCTCGTCCGACGAGCACTCCACCCACAGCGAGATGGCGGGTGTGAAGCCGAACCGGTGTGGCGCGGCGCTGTCGATGGCGCGGATCGGATAGCCCCCGATCTCGAAGACCCCGAAGCGGAGGGTCCCGGCGGGCTCGCCGTCACCGGGTCCATACCGGTCGAGGCGCACGACGCGCGAATGTTGGAAGATCGAGCAGTACCGCTCGATCGCCTCCTCGGCCTTGCCGTGCTGATCCCCGCAGAACATGAGGAAGGGCGTGAGCTCGTGCACGGCACATGATGCCAACCGCAGGGCCCCGGAGGGGGCCGCCTCAGCTCGCCTGCTTGCCGAGGATCTCGAGCTCCCTCCGGCACAGCGCCTCGTACCGACGACGCTCGTCGGGAGTGAGACGGCCGTGGAACCTGTGCAGCGCGAGGTGGTCGAGCTCGCGGCGGACTTCGTCGAGCGGTAATCGGGACACGTCCCTGTTCGGTGTTGCGCCAGTGGTCGGAGGTTCCATGGCTCACCCCGTTTCTCGCCAAATGGGGCACACCGTCGGGTTCCATCCCGCGGAGCGGGACGTTGCAATGTTCCTTGTAACCCCTGACCTTCCCCCAAGGCCAGCAGATACTGGAGCGTCGTCCAGCGTTGTGCTTCCGTTGTCACGAGTCGAACTGACCCGTCTGATCAGGGATTTCTCTCAGAGCGTGGTGCGGGTGGTGGCCTCGGCCACCCCGGCACGCGCCTGTTCGGTGCGCGGCCGCGTCACGTAGAAGCGGTTGCCGTCGAGGTCGCGTACGAGAAACGAGGCGAAGCCGGGCGACACCACGAGGTCCCCGCAGCGCGCACCCCGGGCGAGCAGCGCCCGGCGAGCCTCGGCCGGATCCACGTCGACGATCAGGTTGAGCGTCGTGCTCTCCGACCCCGGCGGTGCCGCCTCGAGGGCGGCCGAGCGCGGCTCGAGCACCACCACCGCGCCGCCCAGCACGTAGGAGGCGTAGCGCTCGGCGTCCTTGCCGACCATGACGGGATCGAGCCCGAAGGTCGTGCGGTACCACGCAATCGCCTCGTCGAGGTCGGTCACGTAGAGCGTCACGGCGGTGAGCGCGATGGTGCCCAGCGGTGCCGGCCCTTGTGCGTCGACTTCAGCGACTCCGTCCGCGGTGGCGCCGTCGGTCATGTCGGTCCTCTCGCCTGGTCCGGAGCCGAACCCTAGGCCGGGCGAGCGGCCGACGCCGTGCCCGGAGTCCGCTACGAGGACCCGAAGAGGA
>DASRBM010000105.1:0-5213 GCA_035653635.1 Acidimicrobiales bacterium
CGCCCCGGCGCCGTGCCGCCGGGCCTCGGCCACCAGGTGGCGGACGATGACCGGCCGCGACAGGGCGGAGACGAGCGGGTATTTGCCCTCGTACTTGGCGTTGGCGGCGATGGCGGGGACGACGAAGTCGTCGGCCATCTCCTTGCGTGCGTCGATGACCACGGACTCCACCGCGCCGGCGCCGAGCGCCCGCTGCCGTACCGCCTCGAAGTCGCCACCCTGGCCGACGTCGACGGCGACCGCCACCACCTCGACCCCGAGCTCCTCCTGCAGCCAACGCACCGCCACCGACGTGTCGAGGCCGCCGCTGTACGCCAGCACCACGCGCTTCGCCATCACCCTGCTCCGTTCTCCTGCGTCGTCGTCATCATCGTGCGCCCAGCCCGGCCACGTCGGCCAGGCGGGCGGCCAGCGCCGCCCCGCCGAGATCCTCGGCCGCCACCACGAGCACCGTGTCGTCCCCGGCCACCGTCCCCACCACGCCGTCGAACCCGCTGCGGTCGAGGGCCGAGCCGACCACGTGCGCCGACCCTGGCGGCGTGCGCAGCACCACCAGATTGGCGGAGTGGGCCACCTCGGCCACCCATTCGCCGAGCACGCGACGCAGGTGGTCCTCGGGAGCGACCTGATGCACCGGCAGTTCGGGAAGGGCGTAGACGGTCTCCCCACCGGGGACCCGGACCTTCACCGCCCCGAGCTCCTCCAGGTCGCGTGACACCGTGGTCTGGGTGGCGTCGAACCCCTCCGCTGCCAGCAGCTCCACCAGCTGGGCCTGGCTGGTGACGGCATGCGTCTCGAGTAGGCGCGTCACCCGGTGCTGCCGCTGGGTCTTCCCCGGTCGGCCGCTCATCGGTCGCCTTCGGCGAGCGCCCAGGCGAGCAGGCCCCGCATGGCGAGCAGCCGGTTGGCGGCCTGGCGCCACACGGCGCTCGCCGGCCCCTCGAGGGTGGCGGCACTGATCTCCTCGCCCCGGTGGGCCGGCAGGCAGTGGAGCACTACCGCACCCGGGGCCGCGGCCCGCACCAGGGACTCGTCCACCGTAAAGCCGGCGAAGGCCTTGCGGCGCAGCGCCGCCTCCTCCTCCTGGCCCATGGACGTCCACACGTCGGTGTAGAGCACGTCTGCACCTGCGGCTGCTTGTGCGGGGTCGTCGGTCACCTCGACCTCACCCCCCAGGCGGGCCAGACGGGCCAGGTCGTCGGCATCGGGCTGGAACCCCTCCGGGGCGGCGATACGGAGGCACATCCCGAGCATGGCGGCGCCCTCGGCCAGCGAACGCCACACGTTGTTGGCGTCGCCGACGAACGCGAGCGTCCGGCCGCCGAGATCGCCGAGCACCTGGCGCATGGTGAGCAGATCGGCCAGGGCCTGGCAGGGATGGGCCACGTCGGAGAGCAGGTTGACGACCGGCGTCGGTTGCAGGCCGATGTCGTCGTCGGGGCCCGGGTAGGTGCGCGCCGCGCCCTCGTCCACGGCGGCCGCCATGCGCACGAGGGTCCCGTGGTCGAGGACCCGGGCGCAGATGACGGCGTGGTAGCAGGCGAGGGTGCGGGCGACGTCCTCGGCCGTCTCGCGTACGTCGATGCCGACCTCGGCCGCCTGGACGTACACCGGGTGGCCCCCGAGGGCGACCACGGCCAGCTCCGACGAGCTGCGCGTGCGGGCCGACGGCTTCTCGAAGACGAGCGCCACCCCCCGGCCCCGCAGGGGCGCGCCGAGCGATGCCGGTTCCGCCTCCGCAAGCGCCAGGACCTGCTCGAGCTCGTCGCAGCCGAGGTCGTCGATGTCGAGGAAGTGGCGCGTCATGCCGGTGTCCCCGACAGCACGGCGGCCATGGCCGCGCCCAGGATCGTCACTGCTTCATCGATCTCCGCGTCGCTCACGAGCAATGACGGCGCCAGGCGCACGGTGTCGGGCCGGGGCGCGTTGACCACGAGGCCCCGGGCCAGGGCGGCGGCCACGATGGCCGGCGCGCTGGCGGCGGGCACGGCCGCACCGACGAGGAGTCCCAGTCCGCGCACACCCTCCACCGCCGGCAGCCGGTTGAGGCTGGCGCGCAAAAGCTGCCCGGCGCGCTCGGCCCGCGCCGGCACGTCGAGGGACTCCATCGTCCGCAGCGTCGCCCTGGCCGCGGCCATGGCGAGCGGCTGGCCGCCGAAGGTGCTGCCGTGGTCGCCGGGACCGAAGGCGGCGGCCACTTCCGCCCTTGCCCAGCAGGCGCCGACCGGCACCCCGTTGCCGAGCGCCTTGGCCATGGTGACGACGTCCGGCACGACCCCGTTGTGGGCGAAGGCGAACCAGCGTCCGCTGCGCCCGAGCCCGGTCTGGATCTCGTCGGCGATGAGCAGGATGCCGCGGTCGGTGCACAACCGGCGCAGTCCGCCGAGATAGTCCGACGACGGCACGATGACACCCGACTCCCCGAGGACGGGCTCCACGATGACGGCCGCCACCCGGCTCGGGTCACAGGCCGCCTCCATGGCCGCCATGTCGTCGTAGGGGACGTGGGTGAACCCCTCGGGGAGCGGTTGGAACGGCGCGTGCTTGGCCGGCTGGCCCGTCGCGTGCAGGGTGGCGAGCGTGCGTCCGTGGAAGGCGTCCCACGTGCTCACCACGACGTGCCGGCCGGGACCGGCCCACTTGCGGGCCAGTTTGAGCGCGCACTCGTTCGCCTCGGCCCCGGAGTTCGTGAAGAAGACCTGGCCCCCGGCGCGCGTCTCGCCACCGCCGACGAGCCGGTCGATGGTGGCGGCCACCTCCGGCGCGAGGACGTTGCCGAACAGGTTGGAGACGTGCAGCAAGGTGGACGCCTGCTCCGCCACCGCGGCGGCCACCGCCGGATGCGCGTGGCCGAGCGAGGTGACGGCGAGCCCGGACAGGAAGTCGAGGTAGCGGCGGCCTTCGGTGTCCCACAGGCACGAGCCCTCCCCGCGTACGAAGGTCACCGGCGGGTCGGGATAGGTGTGCATGAGGGCGCTGCGGTCGAGGGTGCCGGGCGTGGTCACGAATCCTCCCCGCGCGCCGTCGTCGGCACGTCCGCGGCCACCATGGTGCCGACACCCTCGTCGGTGAAGATCTCGAGCAACAGCGCGTGGGGCACGCGGCCGTCGAGGATGTGCGCACGCCGGACCCCGCCCTGCACGGCCCGGATGCACGCCTCCGCCTTCGGGACCATGCCGTCGCTGGCGGCGCCGGAACGGACCATGGCGGCGAGATCGTCGACCGACACCGTGCGCAGCAGCGTCGCCGGATCGGCGGGGTCGGCCCGCAGGCCCGCGACGTCGGTGAGGAAGACGAGCTTCTCGGCCTTGAGCGCGCCGGCGAGCGCTCCGGCGACGGCATCGGCGTTGATGTTGTAGGCCTGGCCGGCCTCGTCGGTCCCGATGGTGGCGACGACGGGGATGAGTCCCTGGGCCACCAGTCGCTCGACGATCTCGGGTGCCACCACCTCCACGTCGCCCACGAACCCGAGCTCGGCCCGGCGGGGCACAGCCGTGATGAGCCGGGCGTCCTCCCCCGACAGCCCGACGGCGAGGGGTCCGTGCACGTTGACGGCGGAGACGATCTCGCGGTTCACCTTGCCGACGAGCACCATGCGGGCGATCTCGAGCGTCTCGGCGTCGGTGACGCGCATGCCGTCGCGGAACTCGCTCACCTTGCCCAGCCGGTCGAGGAGCTCGCCGATCTGGGGGCCACCCCCGTGCACGACGACCGGCAGCATGCCTACAGAGCGCATGAGCACGATGTCCTGGGCGAAGGAGGCCAGCGCCGCCGCCTCGTCGGTCTCCCCGTTCACCCCCTCGCCGGCCAGCGCGTTGCCGCCGTACTTGACGACCACGACCTTGTTCCAGAAACGCAGGATGTAGGGCAGCGCCTCCACCAGCACGGCCGCCTTGGCGGACGCGCCGGCAGAGCCCGCCCCGGCGCCGGGCACGGAGGCGCTCACGACGTCGTCCGGTTCTCGTCGATGTAGCCGTGGCCGAGGTCGGTGCCGAGCACGGCGCCGCTGCCCCGACCCAGACCGAGATCGCACCGGATCTCGACGTGGCGGCCGGCCATGTGGGCGGCGACGGCAGCCGTGTCATGGGGGGCCGCCTCTCCGCCCCGGCACACGACCACGTCGCCGTAGGCGACCGACACCCGACCGAGGTCGAAGGCGACGCCGGCCGACCCGAGCTCGCTCACCACCCGGCCCCAGTAGGGGTCGGCGCCGTTGACCGAGCACTTCACGAGCAGCGAGTCGGCGACCTTGCGCGCGGCGCGGTGTGCCTCCTCGTCAGAGGCGGCCCCGGTCACGATCACGTGCGCCACCTTGGTGGCACCCTCGGCGTCGGCCGCCATCGACTCGGCCAGCTGCCCGCAGGCGGCACCGAGCGCTCCGGCGAGGGCCTCGGCCGTCGGGGCAGCCGCCTTGCCGCTCGCCAGCACCAGCACGGTGTCGTTCGTGGAGGTGCACCCGTCGACCGACAGGCGGTTGAAGCTGTCGCCGACCGCGCTGCGCAGCGCCTCGGCGAGCACCCCCGGCTCGGCCACGGCGTCGGTGGTGAGCACGGCGAGCATGGTCGCCATGTTCGGGGCCAGCATGGCCGCACCCTTGGCCATGGCGCCCACGGTGAACCCGTCGCCCACGACGAGCGCCTCCTTGCGCATGGTGTCGGTCGTCATGATGGCGGTGGCCGCCGCCGTCCCCGCCTCGGCCGACACCGCCCGGGCCGCGAGCAGGCGCGCGATGCCCGCCTCCACCGGCGCCATGGGAAGGGGGATGCCGATCAAGCCTGTCTGGCACACGAGCACCGACTCGGGCTGCTGCCCGAGTCCTTCGGCGACGAGGGCGCACATGCGCCCGGCCGCGGCGGTCCCGGCCTCCCCCGTCGCGGCGTTGGCGTTGCCGCTCGAGAGCACGACGGCAGACGCCAGGCCGCGGGTCGCCTGCAGGTGCGCCCTGCTCACCTGTACGGGTGCGGCAGCGGCGAGATTGGCGGTGAACACACCCGCGGCAGGCACCGGCAGCCCGTCCTCGGTGGCCACGAGCGCCAGATCCATGTCGCCCGATGCCTTGATCCCGCAGGCGACGCCGGCGGCGGCGAACCCCTTCGGCCCGGTGACGCTCACGGATACACCCCCGTGGTGCTGAGCCCGGTCTCCTCGGGGAGGCCGAGGGCGAGGTTCGCACACTGCACGGCCTGGCCACTCGCGCCCTTGCCCAGGTTGTC
>DASRBM010000106.1:0-2074 GCA_035653635.1 Acidimicrobiales bacterium
GTCGTCGACGACGAGCCGGACCTGACGTTCCTGCTCCGCGTGACCCTCGAGGGTCGCGGCTACGAGGTGCTGCAGGCGGCGACGGGCACGGAGGCGGTGGACGCCGCCCGGACCCACCAGCCAGACCTGATCGTCCTCGACGTGTTGCTCCCCGGCCTCGACGGCTGGGGCGTGCTCCAGGCGCTGCGGGGCGACCCGTCCACGGCCGGCCTGCCCGTCGTCATGCTGACCGCGATCTCTTCCGACGAGGAGGAGATGCGGGCCTACAAGGCCAACGTGACGGCCTTCGTCCGCAAGCCCTTCAGCCGTGAGGAGCTCCTCGGCGCGGTGGAGCGGGCGCTCGCCATGCGGTCGGTGGCGTCGGCGCGCGTGGCCCGCCGGTCCGATCCGATCCGGCGTGCCGGGGAGTCCGATGCCACACCGGCGCCGGCCGCGCCGGCCGCGTCGGCCGGGGAGTCCGACGACGACCGCGCCGAGGTCCTGCCGCCTGCGCTCGCCGCGCTCGTGGACGCCGTCGACGACGCCGTCGTGGGGGTGGACGCTGACGCCATCGTCGTGAGCTGGAATGCCGGCGCCACCCGGATCACGGGGTACCAGCGCAACGAGGTCGTCGGCAGGCGCCTGGGCGAGGTGGTGACGACCCTCGATCCCGAGGTGGTGAACCGCCTGCGGGCCGACGCCTTCGCCGGCAAGCCCATCCGCTACGCCCTCGTCCGCTGTCTGCGCAAGGACGGGACGAAGGTGGAGGTGGTGATGAGCGTCACCCCGTTGCCCCGTGCCGAGCCGGGGGCACCGGCCGCCTGGGTGGTGGGGCGCGACCTGACCACGAAGCGCTGGGCCGAGGCCCGCTTCCGCAGCCTCCTCGAGGCGGCGCCCGACGCGGTGGTCATCGTGGACAGCCGGGGCCGAATCGAGTTCGTGAACACCCAGACCGAGCGCCAGTTCGGCTACCCGGCCCAGGAGATCCTCGGCCGGCCGGTCGAGATCCTCATCCCCGAGCGCCTGCGGCCCGGCCACCGCGGACACCGCGCCGACTACTTCGCCAATCCCCACCCGCGCCCCATGGGCATGGGCCTCGCGCTCTTCGGACGCCGCCGGGACGGGACGGAATTCCCCGTCGAGATAAGTCTCAGCCCGGTCATGACCGAGGACGGGGTGCTCATCTCGGCGGCGATCCGCGACATGACCGAGCGCCGGGCGCTCGAGCACGCGCATGCCGAAGCCGAGGAACGTTTCCGCCAGGCCTTCGAGAGCGCGCCCATCGGCATGGTGCTCGTGTCCCCCGAGGGTCAGGTTCTCCGGCTCAACGCCGCCCTCGCCCGCATCCTCGGGGTGCGCGATCTCGCCCAGGCCGCCGCCGTACTCGTCGACCGCATCGGCCCGGAGGCCTTCGCGGCATGGGGTGCCGGGTTCGCCGGGCTGCTGTCCGGCTCGAGCGTGGACGTCGCTCTCGAGCAGGTGTGGCACCTCCCGAAGGGCGACAAATGGGTGAACGTGCAGGCGGTGCTGGTCCGCAACGGCGACGGGACCCCCGCCAACTTCATCGTGCAGATCGAGGACGTCACGGACCGCAAGGAGGCCGAAGCCGAGCTGCGCGACGCCCACGCCGCGCTCGTGCAGAGCGAGCGGCTGGCGGCCGTGGGCGAGATGGCCTCGGTCGTGAGCCACGAGATCCGCAATCCCATCGGCGCCATCACCAACGCCTTGTTCCTCATCCGCCACGCATTGGGCACGGTGCCACCCGAGCTCGAGCGCCAGCTGGCATTGGCCGAACGCGAAGCGGCCAACGCCACGAGCATCGCCGAGGACCTGGTGGCCTTCGCCCGGCCGCGGCGGCCGCAGATGCAGTCCATCGCCCTGCTGTCGGCCGTGCGCGAGGTCCTCGAGGTCCTGCCTCCCCCGGCGGGAGTGGAGGTGCGGATCGAGGACCTCGACCAGACGGTGGTGGCCGACCGGGTCCATCTCACGGAGCTGTTCGCCAACCTGGTGGCGAACGCCTACGACGCCATGCCCGACGGCGGCCGCCTCACCGTGACGGCACACGGCGAGGGCCACATGGTGCGGGTGGAGGTCG
>DASRBM010000107.1:0-4796 GCA_035653635.1 Acidimicrobiales bacterium
CGTCGGGCGCTCGAGCTCGACGCCGGCGGCGCCGTGCAGTCGCCGCCGGGGGAGGACAACCTGCTGCGCTACCGCGGGCGGGGGGTGTGCGCCGTGATCGCGCCGTGGAACTTCCCCCTCGCCATCCCCCTCGGGATGACGGCCGCCGCCCTCGTCACCGGCAACACCGTGGTCCTGAAGCCGGCCGAGCAGTCGCCGGCGGTCGCCGGGGAGCTGGTGCGGATCCTCCTCGAGAGCGGTCTGCCCGAGGACGTGCTGCAGCTGGCGCCGGGGGCGGGGGAGACCGGGGCCGCCCTCGTCGACCACCCCGCCGTCGACGTGATCGCCTTCACCGGTTCGCGCGAGGTCGGGCTCGCCATCGTCGAGCGGGCCGGCCGACGCGACGACCGGCGCGGCAGCGTCGTCCGGGTGGTGGCCGAGATGGGCGGCAAGAACGCCGTGGTCGTCGACGACGACGCCGACCTCGACCAGGTCGTGCCGGCCGTGGTCGCCTCGGCCTTCGGCTTCGCCGGCCAGAAGTGCTCGGCCGCCAGCCGGCTCGTGCTCACCGACCGCATCCACGACGCCGCGCTCGAGAGGGTGACCGAGGCGGTGCGGGCGCTCGTGGTCGGTCCGCCCCGGCGGCCCGACACCCAGGTCGGACCGGTCATCGACGCCGAAGCCCATGCCCGCCTGACCGGTGCCCTGCAGCGGGCGTCCTCGGTGGGGACGGTGCAGCTGGCGCGCCACGACCTGCCGGAGGTCGGCTGGTTCGTCGGCCCCACCGTCGTCACCGACGTCGACCCGACGTCGTGGCTCGCCACCGACGAGCTGTTCGGGCCCGTGCTCGCCGTCTTCGGGGTGCCCGACTTCGCCGCCGGGCTGCGTCTGGCCGACGACAGCCCCTACGCGCTCACCGCCGGCGTCTTCACCCGTTCGGCCCATCACGTGCGCATGGCGGCCGAGGTCCTCCATGCCGGGAACCTGTACGTCAACCGGGCCATCACCGGCGCGGTGGTGGGTCGCCAGCCCTTCGGCGGCAACCGCCTGTCGGGGGTCGGCAGCAAGGCCGGGGGGCCGGACTACCTGCTGCAGTTCTGCGATCCGCAGGTGGTGAGCGAGAACACGGTGCGCCAGGGCTTCGCCGCCACCGTGCACCACACCCCGACGCGCTGAGCGCGCCGCGCCGGATCAGACGACGCGCAGCCGCCGCGACCGGGCGGTGGCGGCGGCGCGGGTGCCGCTCCAGCGTTCCAGGTCGGCCGGGTCGGTGCTCGGGCGGTCGAGCAGGTACCCCTGGACCGCACCGACGCCGAGGGCGCGGATGGCCTCGAGGTCCTTCACCTCCTCGACGCCTTCGGCGATGAGCGTGGCGCCCAGCTCCTCGGCCAGGGTGGCGATCGACTTGATGGTGATCTGGCGGACCGGGTCGTCGGCGACGCCGCGCACGAGGGACACGTCCACCTTGATGAAGTCGGGTCGCAGCTCCACGACGTGGCGCAGCGAGGCGTAGCCGGCACCGGCGTCGTCGACGGCCAGGCGCAGGCCGCGCTCCTTGAGCGGCGCGAGGAGCCGGCGCAGCAGTTCGTAGCTGTCGACGAGCGAGTGCTCGGTGAGCTCCACCACGACGCGGTCGAGGGCCACCTCGTGCCGGGCGTCCGCCCTCGGCGCGAGCGTGAGGAGGGCTTCGGGGCTCACGTTGACGGCGAGGAACTGGTTGTCGGCGAGCACACCGAGGGCCCCCCAGGCCTTGCTCACCGCGAGGGACTCGAGGTCGACGCCGAGCGCCACCTCGGTGGCCGCCTGGAACATCTCGTCGGTGCGCATCGAACCGGGGAACCGGGCGAGCGCCTCGGCGCCGAGGCAGTGGCCCGACGCCAGGTCGACGATCGGCTGATAGGCGATGGCCAGGCGCTCGTTCGAGATGATGTCCTGCAGGTGGGTGCGCACATCTTCCACGTGGCGCCCGCGGTCGAGGGACTTGCGGATGAGCTCGCCGAGCATCTCCATGAAGGTCACGTCGCGTGCCGTCGGGCGGGTCGCGGGCGCGCAGCTGACGCCGGCCAGGACGCCGTAGGGGCGGCCGTCGGACAGCAGCAGCGGCACGCCGACGTAGGAGCGCACGCCGAGGAAGCGGGTGAGCGGCAGATCGGCGACGAGCGGCTCGTTCCGGGCGTCCTCGATCAGCGCCGGCACGGCGCCGGAGAGGACGAGTCCCGGATACGAGCGCGGGCCCATCTCGTTCACGGCACCTTCGGAGAGGCCGGGTCTGCCGGCCCAGGCGCGCACGACACCTCTGTCGCCGCGCACCTCGACGATCCCGACGGCGTCGAGACCGAGGTGGCGATGGACGAGGTCGACGACTTCGCGCAGCGTCGCCGCATCGTCGTCGCGCTGGTCATCGCCGCCCAAAGCCCTCTCCTCCCCGAGACAGTCCTCACCGGATCGGCTTGTGCAGCCGCTCTCTTGAGGAGTCCCCCGAGGACCACGAAGGGTGAAACCCGAGGTTCCGGCTCCGGGGCCCGAAGCTGGGGCTCGTCGTCCGACTCCCAATACAGGTCCCCGACCGTCAAGAAATTCCGGCCGGCGCCGATAGACGAACATGGTGGTTAGGCGGCGGCTCACCGGTCGACTGCTCAGCGTTCTGCTGGTTGTCGGCACCGGCGTACTCGGGCTCATGTTCACCGTGCGCGCCAGCGACAAGACCGAAGGCGTGATCCGCCACGACCGCGACACGCTGCAGGCCACGCTGTCGGGGCTCGGCGAGCAGTACCTGCTCTTCAGCATGAAGGAGGGCATCGACTACTCGTCGACCGGAACCTGGTCGCTGAAGCCGGGAAGCCCGGCCGACGCCGCGCGTCTCCAGTATTTCGTGCAGCACGCCGTCTTCCTCAACTACGGCGTGGCCCTGCTGAACCTGAGCGGAGCACTGCTCAACGCCTATGCCGCCGGTCCCGGGCTGCCACCGCCCACCGACCCCGGGTACGCGCCGATGCGCCAGTCGCTCCTCGCCGGCAAGCCCGACGTGTCGTCGGTCATGCACGTCGGGAACATCCCGGTGGTGGCCATGGCCGTGCCCGTCACGGTGTCGGGCACGACGCAGGCGCTCTTCGTCGGCTACGTCCGTCTCGACCGCTCGCCGCTCGAGACGTACGTGGAGCACCTCCACTACGCCAAGACCGGCATCGAGTACGTGCTCGACTCGACCGGCACCGTGGTCGCCGCCACCAAGCCGTCGCTCGTGGGGACGCATCTGCGGCAGCCCCGCGCCCTCGCCGCCCTGGCGAAGGGGGCGTCGGGTGACTACCAGCAGGACGGCCTCGTCGTGGCCTACGCCCCGTTCGGCGTGAGCGGCTGGTCGGGGCTCGTCACTCAGAGCACCGGCGAGTTCTTCGGGCCCGTGCGCAGTGGGAGCCTGCACGTGGAGCTCGCGCTCGTCGGCCTGCTCGCGGTGGCGTCGGTCCTCATCATCATCCTCGGGCACCGGGGCGAGGCGGCCCGGCGCCGGCTGCAGGAGCAGCTCTCGCACCAGGCGTACCACGACGGGCTCACCGGTCTCGCCAACCGCTCCCTCTTCCACAGCCGCCTGCAGCAGGCCATGGCCCGCGCCAGGCGGCACGGGACGGGGGTGGGCATCCTGTATCTCGACCTCGACGGCTTCAAGCCGGTGAACGACCGCGAGGGCCACGAGGCCGGTGACGCGC
This sequence comes from Acidimicrobiales bacterium, assembly GCA_035653635.1. Lineage (GTDB taxonomy): Bacteria > Actinomycetota > Acidimicrobiia > Acidimicrobiales > UBA8190 > DASRBM01. The sequence goes on from DASRBM010000107.1 coordinate 3,684, forward strand.
TCCTCGTCGAGGTGGCGCGGCGGCTGTCGGCCGTGGTGCGCACCGAGGACACCGTCGCCCGCATGGGTGGCGACGAGTTCGCCGTGTTGATGGAGGACCTTCCCCACGTCGACGCCGCCTGCACGACGGCCGAGCGGCTGGTGCAGGAGGTCAGGCGTCCCGTCGTGCTCGACGCCCGGCAGACCGTGGTCGAGGTGTCGGTCAGCATCGGGGTCGCCTACAGCGCGCGGGGCACCGACGACATCGACGCACTGCTGCGCGACGCGGACCTGGCCATGTACCGGGCGAAGGACTCCCGTTCGGGCCACGCACTGTCGGAGTGGAACCTCGGCGAACGGACGCAGGTCGACTGAGACCGCCGACCCTCCGCCCGACCACTAGGTGGTGTCGACCTCCACGTCGGCCACGATGAGGCGGGGGCCGGCCGGCCAGTCGAAGTAGCGCCAGGTCCAGTTCAACATGACGACCAGGCGGTTGCGGAAGCCGATCAGGTACAGCAGGTGCAGCGCCAGCCATGCCAGCCAGCCGAGCGTGCCCCGGATGACCGGGCCCCGGCGCAACTGCGCCACCGCGGCGCGCCGGCCGATCGTGGCCATGATCCCCTTGTCCTTGTAGGTGAAGGCCTCGGTGGGGACGCCCTCGACGCGCCGTAGCACCTGCTTCGCCGCATGACGCCCGGACTGGATGGCGACCTGGGCCAGCTGGGGAGCCGTGCCCTGGTCGCGACCCCGCGGCACGGCGGCGGCGTCGCCGACCACGCTCACCTCCGGATGGCCGACCAGTGACAGGTCGTCGGCCACCTCCACCCGCCCGCCCCGTCCCCGGTCGACGGGCATGGTGGCGACGAGGGTCCCGTCGACGGTGACACCACCCGCCCACACCACGGCCGCGGCCTCGATCGTCGAGCCGTCGCCGAGGCGCACGCCGTCGGCGGTCACCTCGGCCACGCTGGTGCCGAGGCGCAGCTCCACGCCCCGGTCGCGCAAGGTGCGCGCGGCGTAGTCGCCCGCCTCCTCCGCGAACCCGGTGAGCAGGCGATCGGCCGTGTCCACCAGCACCACCCGGGTGCGCTCGGGGTCGAGGCGCAGGCGGTCGCGCCGCATGCTCACGTTG
>DASRBM010000108.1:0-2506 GCA_035653635.1 Acidimicrobiales bacterium
TCTCCTCGGACTCACCCGGACGCACGACGATCCGGTCTTCGAGGGGCTGGAGATTCATGGCTGCAGGCCTCCTGTGGGCAGCTCTTAGCACTCTGACCTTGCGAGTGCTAACGATAGCGGGCGGTCCCGGCCCGGGCAACCGGGGTCCCCCGCCCCGGGACCACGGGCCCGTCGCCGGTCGGGCCCGGTCAGCCGGCCCCGTCCCCGCCCTCAGCCGACGAACGCGTTCAGCCGGTGGCGCGGGCCTCGGCCAGCAGGGGCAGGGCCAGGGCCGGATCGGCGGCCACGTCGAGGCGGCTCGGCCCCAGATGCAGGAGTTGCCAGGCACCGGCCGCCCCGATCATGGCCGCGTTGTCGGTGCACATGGCCCGGCTCGGCAGGTAGGCGGGGATGCCCAGCTCGGCGCAGGCCTCCTCGAGGGCGCCACGCAGCGGCCCGTTGGCGGCCACCCCGCCGGCCAGGCAGATCCCCGCCGCGCCGATCGACTGCGCGGCGCGCGTCGCCTTGGCCACGAGCACCTCGACCACCGCCGCCTGGAAGGAAGCGGCGACGTCCTCGTTGGCCGCCTCCGGATGCCGCTCGACCGTGCGCACCACGGCCGTCTTCAGCCCGCTGAAGGAGAGGTCGAGGCCTTCGTCGAGCATGGCCCGGGGGAAGGAGAACGCCGTCGGATCGCCGTCTCGCGCCACCCGCTCGATGGCCGGACCGCCCGGGTAGCCGAGCCCGAGGAAGCGGGCCACCTTGTCGAAGGCCTCGCCCGCCGCGTCGTCGACGGTGGCGCCGAGTCGTCGGTAGCGGCCCGGTCCCTCCATCGACACGAGCATGGTGTGGCCGCCCGACACGAGGAGCACCACCACGGGCCAGCGCACCTCGGCGTGGTCGAGCAGCGCGGCGAAGAGATGGCCCTCGAGATGGTTGACGGCCACGAAGGGAACGTCCCACGCGAGCGACAGCGCCTTCGCCTCGCTCATGCCGACGAGCAACGAGCCGATGAGGCCGGGTCCGACGGTGGCGGCCACCGCCGCGATGCGCGGGCGCCGACGACCCAGTCCGGCCTGGTCGAGTGCGTCACCGACCACGGCGGTGAGCAGCTCGAGGTGGGCGCGACCGGCGAGCTCGGGGACCACGCCTCCGTAGCGCGCGTGCAGGTCGACCTGGCTCGAGACGACCGACGACACGATGTCGGTGCCGCGCACCACCGCCGCCGCGGTGTCGTCGCACGACGTCTCTATGCCGAGCACGGTGACGGGCTCGCGACCGGTCATTGCGCCGAGCGTAGTTGCGCCTCGATGCCGGCCAGCCGCTCGGCGTAGGCGGGCGTGTCGACGTCGTGCACCCACATGACGATGGCGTCCTCGCCGGTCTCGGCGTAGTAGTTGCGGCGCACGCCGGCCGGGGCGAAGCCGAAGCGCCGGTACAACACCTGGGCCGGGGCGTTGCCGGCGCGCACCTCGAGGGTCAGATGGCGGGCGCCGAGGCCAGGTGCGGCGCGGGCGAGGTCGAGCAGCAGCACCGTGCCCAGCCCGTGACGGTGCCAGGCCGGGTCGACGGTGAGGGTCGTGACGTGCCCCTCGTCCTCCACGAGCATGAGGCCGCCGTAGCCCACGACCATCGGCCCGATCGTCGCCACCATGTACCGGCGCGAGGTGCGCTGGGCCAGCTCGCTCAGGAACAGGGTGGCCGACCACGGCCGCGGATAGCACTCCTCCTCGATGCGCACGACCGAGCGCAGGTGGCGTCGGCGCATCGGCACGACCCGCGCCGCGCCGACCACGTCGGCGCGGGTGGCGCGCCCGGGACCCGACAGCTCGTCCATGGCGGCACGCCCTCTCAGTGCCGCACCGCCGGGCGCGGCGGGATGCGCTGCTCCCAGTTGATGCGGACGTCGGCCTCGCGCAGATAGCGCGCCGTCACCTCGCCGGCGGGGCGGGCGTCGCCCGCGAGCAGGCGGGCCACGCCGAGCCGCCCGAGCACGGCGACATCGGGCGCGGCGAACGACTCCCCCGCCACCTGCACGTGCGGGGCGCCGAGCAGGTCGCGGTAGCGCCGGGCCCCGTCGCCCATGCAGAGCACCGACAGGTGCTGACCGGCGAGTTCGGCCGCGAGCGCCTCGGGCGACATGAGTCGTTCGTCGCCGTCGGGCTCGGCCGCGCCGTCCACCACCCGGTAGCGGGCGGAGAACACCTCGCCGCGCCGGGCGTCGACCACGGGCACGAGCAGGGCCGGCCCCACCGGGCCCTGGGCCTCGGCCGCGCCGTGGGCCAGCACCTCGAGGCTCGTGGCCGTGGCGAGCGGCACGTCGAGGGCGAAGGCGAGGGCCTTGGCCGTGGCCAGGCCGACCCGCAGACCGGTGAAGAGCCCGGGTCCGACGTCGGCCACCACGCCGTGCACGTCGTCGAGCCGGACGCCGGCGCGCTCGCAGACGAAGGACACCGCCGGGGCGATGCTCTCGCCGTGGCGCCGGCCGCGCGAGACGGTGGCGGTGGCGAGCACGCCGTACTCGTCG
>DASRBM010000109.1:0-3276 GCA_035653635.1 Acidimicrobiales bacterium
TCGCCGGCGGGCTCGAGCTCGCCCTCTGGTGCGATCTGCGCGTTGCGGCCCGAGACGCCGTCCTCGGGGTCTACTGCCGGAGATTCGGCGTCCCGCTCGTCGACGGTGGCACCGTCCGGCTCCCCCGACTCATCGGCCAGAGCCGCGCCCTCGACCTGGTGCTCACCGGACGAGGCGTGGAGGGACCCGAAGCACTCGACATGGGGCTCGTCAACCGCCTGGCCGAGCCGGGACAGGCGTTCGCCACCGCCGTCGCGCTGGCGCACGAACTCGCCGCTCTTCCCCAGATCTGCATGCGCAACGACCGCCGTTCGCTCCTCGCCCAGTGGGGCTTCGACGAGGACGCGGCGCTGACGGTGGAGGCTCGGCTGGGACGAGACACGATCGCGAGCGGCGAGACGGCTGCCGGCGCCCTGCGTTTCGCCGGCGGTGCCGGCCGCCACGGCGGCACCCTCGAGTCCTCGTGAGCGCTGCAGCGTCAGGCGCGTCGGCCGAAGCGGGCGTGGTCGCCGCGTTCGATTTCGACGGCACGCTCACCAGAGGCGGGAGCGTGTGGCCGTTCCTCGTCCAGGTGTGCGGAATGTGGCGCACCATCGTCGCCGGCCTGTCGATCGCCCCGATGCTCGCCGTCGCCGCCTTCGTGGGCGGTCGGTTCGCCGACGACGCCAAGGAGGCCCTCTTCCGCCGGACCCTCGGGGGACTCGACGCCGGAGCCCTCGAGCAGGTCGGCGACGAGTTCGGTCGCCGGCATCTCGCCGCCGAACGACGGGCCGACGTCATGGCCCGGCTCGACCAGCACCGCCGCCAGGGACACCGCATCGTGATCGTGTCGGCGTCGCCCGAGCTTTACGTCCGCCCTGCCGGCACGGAGCTCGGCGTCGATGCCGTGCTCGCGACCCGTCTCGCCGTGGACGACGACGGGAAGCTGACCGGCAACTACGACGGAGGAAACTGTCGAAGCGACGAGAAGCTGCGTCGGCTCCGGCAGTGGGCCGAGGAGAACGCTCCCGGCGCCGAGCTGTGGGCGTACGGCAACAGTGCCGGAGACCAGCGGATGCTTGCCGGCGCCACCGTCGGGGTCGACGTCGGGCGCCTCGGCCCGGTGGGACGACTGCGCGCCTTCCACCGGCTGCGCGACACCGCCGAGCTCATCGGCGCATAGAACAACCGGGCGCCAGGGAGAGCCGGCGCATAGAACAACCGGGCGCCAGGGAGAGCCGGCGCAAAGGACGCCTCACCAGCCGCAGCGGAAGCGGTGGTACAGGCGCGGCACGAGGTGCCGGAACACCACGGCCACGTCGATGAGGCCCGAGGCGCTGATGTCGACCGAGCGCCCGCCGAGCCGGGCGAGCACGTGACGCGACACCCGTTCGGCGGACCGGCGGGTGAGACGAGGCGGTTTGCGCAGACCGCGCTCGAGAGCGCCGAGTCCCATGTCGGTGGGCATCCAGGCCGGGTAGACGACGTGCATTCGCACACCGCGGCGCTCGGTTCGGAAACTCACGCTCTCGGTGAACGCCGTCAGCGCCGCTTTGGAGGATGGATAGGCCCCGGGCCCGGGCGAGGGCAACCGACCACCATCGGAGGACACGTTGGCCACGATCCCGTTCCCCCGCTGGAGCATGCCGGGCAGGACGGCCAGTGTCCCCGCCACCGCCGCGAAGAAATTCACGTCGAAGGCGCGGCGGAAGTCCTCCACCGTGATGTCGGCCAGACGGATGCCGGGATCGACCGCCGCGTTGTTGACGAGCAGGTCGATGCGACCGTGCTCCCGTTCGACGTCCTCGAGGAGGGCGACGAAGGCGGCCGTGTCACCGACGTCGCACGGGCGGGCGACGCAGCCCTCGGGCAGCTCTTTGAGCAGCGCCTCGCGCCGGGCCACCGCCACCACCACTGCACCGGCACCGGCAAGGTCGACCGCAAGCCGGCGCCCGAACCCGGAAGAAGCACCGGTCACGACCGCCACCTTGTCGCGGTAACGCCCGCCGAATTCCCCGCTCACGGCGAACCGGACAGGTGGGGCTCAGCCGGCGACGGTGGCGCCCGCCACCATCGTGGCCGCCGGCTTGTAGGTCGACGGCTGGCCGAACTGGGGGGCGTCGCCGAAGGGGACCACCTGGCCGTCGGCGGTGAGGATCTCGTATCCGGCCCCCGTCTTCGTCGGCAGCAGGTCGGTGGCCGTGGCCGAGATCCCGCGTCCGGGCAGCGATCCCTCGAAGGCGGCGTCACCGAAGCTGTAGACACCGCCGTCGGCGCCGAGTACCCAGTAGCCCTTGCCGTCGGGCGTGGCCGCCATGGCCGTGACGTTGCTCACCTTGGCGTACTGCGGCACCGACCCGAAGAACTTGGCGTCGCCGAAGGAGAAGATGCCGCCGTCGTTCCCCACCATCCAGTAGCCGCCGCCGTCCGGCGTGGTCGTCATACCCACGATGTTCGTGACGTGCGCGTACTGCGGCACCGACCCGAAGAAGGGTGCACCGCCGTAGGAGAAGATGCCCCCGTCCGCGGCGTCGGTCCAGTACCCGCCGTTCGCCGGATCGATGGCCATGCCGACCATGGGCTGCGCCAGGTACTTGCCGCCCATGGAACCCGCGAACTTGGCGTCGCCGAAGGCGAAGATGCCGCCGTCCGCCGCCACCATGTAGTAGCCGCCGGCGTCCGGCGTGGCGGTCATGCCGACGATGGGCTTCACCAGCCGGGTGTTGCCCATGCTCCCGTAGTAGTTGGCCGTCCCGAAGGAGAAGATGCCGCCGTCGGATCCGACGACCCAGTAGCCGCCGACCCCTCCACTGGGCTGGCTTGCGATGTTGAACCAGTTCGACTGCAGGCCGAAGTCGGCCGCGAACGTGTTGCCGGTGACGGTGGTGGACCCGTTCGTGCCGCTGATCGACACCTGCTGCGCCCGGCCTCCGAAGTCCCCGAGGCCGTTGCGCTGGGTCACCGTGATGGAGACGAGGGTGCCGATCTGGGGGAAGGTCGACTGCACGCTCGACACGGGGATCTGCACCTGCCAACTGTGGTGGCTGTTGCAGGCGTTCTGAAGACACACGCTGTCCCCGTCGTCGACCACGGCCGCGAACGTGCCGGGTGCGGTATAGCCGCCGGTCGACGAGGAGTACTGGGTGAACGCGGGGGCGCCGCCCGGCATGAGCACGACGACACTGGCGGTGTCGGTCACCGCCGTGTCGGTGAGAGCGTTCTCATTGGCCGTGCCGGGATAGGCCTGGCACGCCGTGGAGTCGCAGATGTCGGCGTAGCCGAAGTACCCCTGGAAGT
>DASRBM010000110.1:0-2505 GCA_035653635.1 Acidimicrobiales bacterium
CAGCCGAAGTGGTCGAGCGGTCCGTGCCCTGCCCCCAGTCGCCAGTCGGCCGCCCCGGCAAGTGCCTCCGCGACGTAGCGCTTGGCCGCCACGAGGGCCTCGCGGGGATCGCGTCCCCAGGCGAGGCCGGCCGCCGTGGCCGCGGCCAGGGTGCACCCGGTGCCGTGGTCGTTCCGTGTCGGGATGCGGGGCCCCTCGAGGACCGTCACCTCGTCTCCGTGGACGACGACGTCGGGGGCGAGCGCTCCCTCGAGGTGCCCGCCCTTCACGACGACGTAGGAGGGGCCCCAGGCGGCGATCGTCCGGGCCGCCTCCACCATGCCGTCGACGTCCGAGACCTGTCGGTCGGTCAGCAACTGCGCTTCACGCAGGTTGGGCGTGGCCACGAGGGCATGGGGCAGCAGCAGGTCGCGGTAGGCGCCCACCCCTTCCGGCGGGAGCAGCGGAGTCCCGCTCGACGAGGCGAGGACGGGGTCGACCACGAGGTTGGGCAGCGCGCCGGCGGCTGCCCGGTGGGCGACGGCGACCACGTTGTCGGTCGTCGCCAGCATGCCGGTCTTGACGGCGGCGACGCGGAAGTCGCCGAGCACGGCATCGAGTTGCAGGTCGACGAAGCTCGCCGCCATGGCTTCGACGCCGACGACGGTGGCGGTGTTCTGGGCGGTCACGGCCGTGACCACGGAGGTGCCGAAGACGCCCCAGGCGGCGAAGGTCTTCAGGTCGGCCTGCAACCCGGCACCCGCACCCGAGTCGGATCCGGCCACGGTGAGTGCCACGGGCGGATCCACGGGGGCGAGCCTAGACAGCAACCCTGCCCCAAACGGCCAGGCCAGCGGGGATAGTTGCAGCGCGCAACGGACAGTTCTGTTTTGGTATGAGGCGGTGCCGGGAATGTGCAAGGTCTATGGCGAATGAGCGGGGTGACCAAGTAATCGAGGCAATCGACGCGCTCGTCGGCGCCGTGGAGAAGAACAGCGCCGATCAGCAGCAGCTCGTCGAGAACCTGCACGGACTGCGCCGGGCGCGGCAGGCGGGTACGCCCATGACGAGCGCGCTCGCCAACGAGCGCGGCCCCGGCACCATGCAGCTGCTCGGTCGGGTGCTCGGACGGCTCATGGAGGCGAGCGGGACGGCGCGGCGGGCGCTGGCGCACGCCATGCGGGCGGAAGGCACGAGTATCCCGGCCATCGCCCGGGTCTTCGGCGTGACGCACCAGCGCGTGTCGAACATCCTGGCGCGGCCCCACGCGGTGCCGGCACCGGTGCTCCACGAGGCGCCCAGCGGCGAGGCCCAGCCCTCGAGCAACGGCGACTCGGGCAACGGCTCCGGAGCGACTCCTGCGAGCGGGGCGGTCCTCAAGGACGGGGACGGCGAGACGCAGGCGAACCGCGTCTGACCCGACGGTGCCCGGCGACCGGGCGCCGTGCCCGTCAGTCCTTGTGACCGTCAGGCCCCGTCAGTCCTTGTGACCGTCAGGCTTGGTATCGCGTCGGAGATCCGGCAGGGAGCCGGGCTCCATCGGGCTCGACGCCTGGGCGTGGAAGCGCCGGGGAATGCGGCCGGCGGTCCGGGCCAGCGCGCCCGCTTCGACCGCCAGCCGGAATGCCGCCGCCATGCGGACGGGGTCCTGCGCACGGGTGATGGCGGTGGCGACCATGACGCCGGCACACCCGAGCTCGAGCGCCTGGGTGGCGTCGGACGGGGTCCCGATGCCGGCATCGACGATGACCGGCACCGACACGGACTCGGCGATGAGGGCGATGTTGTGCGGATTGCGGATGCCGAGGCCGCTGCCGATCGGTGCGCCGAGCGGCATGACGGCGGCGCACCCGGCCTGCTCGAGCCGGCGGGCGGCCACGGGGTCGTCGGTGGTGTAGGGCAGGACGACGAACCCTTCGTCGCAGAGCTGCTCGGCCGCGTCGAGCAGCTCGGTGACGTCGGGCAGAAGCGTGTGCTCGTCGCCGATCACCTCGAGCTTCACCCAGTTCGTGCCGAACGCCTCGCGGGCGAGCTTGGCCGTGAGGACCGCCTCGGCCGCCGTGAAGCACCCGGCCGTGTTGGGCAGGACGGTCACGTCGTGCGCCCGCAGGACGTCGAGCAGGGAACCGCGGCCGGCGGGGTCGACGCGCCGCAACGCGACGGTCGCCATGGACGTGGCCGACGACTGGAGCACGCTCTCGAGCACGTCGAGGCTCGGGATGCCGCCGCTGCCGAGCACGAGCCTGGACGACAGGGTCGTGCCGGCGATCGTGAGACCGTCTCCCTCAGCCACCGGCTGCCGCCGTCAGGATCTCGAGCCGGTCCCCGCCGTGCACGATCGTCGTCGACCACTGACTGCGTGGCACGACGTCGCCGTTACGGGCCACGGCGATGCCGTCGGGTGAGGACGACAGTCGTGCGACCACCTGGTCCACGGAGGTGCCCTCGGGGAGCGACTCCACCGAGCCGTTGACCGTGACCGGGCAGCAGGAGGGAATGGTCACCCCCGCAGTGTTGCACCCGCGG
>DASRBM010000111.1:0-3840 GCA_035653635.1 Acidimicrobiales bacterium
GGCAACTGCGGGTTCTCGCTGGCGCCGGCCGGGGCGGCGCACGCCGACTACCTGGCCCGCATGATGGCCCGCGTCGAGGGCATGCCGCTGTCGGCGCTCGAGTTCCTCGACTGGTCGTGGACGTCGTTCGGCGACTGGCTCGGACGCCTCGACGGGAACATCGGCGTCAACGCCGGCTTCCTCGTCGGCCACTCGGCGCTGCGGCGCACGGTGATGGGCGACGCCGCCGTCGGCGAACAGGCCACTGCGGCCCAGGTGGCGGAGATGGTGTCGGTGCTCCGCCGTTCGCTCCAGGAGGGTGCCCTCGGCCTGTCGACGTCGCAGGCGCACACCCACAACGACGGGGACGGCCAGCCCGTGCCGTCGCGCTCGGCGGCCCGCGACGAGCTCGAGGCGCTGTGCGCCGCCGTCTCGGGCCACGAGGGCACCACGTTGGAGCTCATCGTGCCCGGCTGCCTCAACGGGTTCAGTGAGGAGGAGGTCGAGCTGCTGGCCACGCTGTCGCTGCTCGCCAACCGGCCCGCCAACTGGAACGTGCTCGGGGTGTCGGCCATGAATCCCGGCGCCACCGAGCGCCAGCTGGCCGCATCCACGGCGGCGGCGGAGCGGGGCGCCACGGTGGTGGCCCTGACCCTGCCGCACACGATGAAGATCCGGCTCTCGTTCGAGCACGGCGCCATCCTCGACGGCCTGCCCGGTTGGCGCGAGCTGTTCGCCACCAAGCCGAAGGAGCGCATGGCCCGCCTGTCCGACCCGGCCGAGCGCCGACGCCTCGACGAGGGCGCCCGCTCGCCCGACGCCGGGATCATCGGGGCGCTCGCCAACTGGAAGAACCTGATCGTCGACGAGACGTTCGACGCCGAGAACAAGCGTTACGAGGGGCGCAGCATCGGCGACATCGCCGCCGAACGCGACCAGGATCCCTTCGACGCGCTGCTCGACATCGTGGTGAGCGACAAACTCCGCACCGGACTGCGCCCGCCCATCCCCGAGTCGGAGGCGGACTGGGAGCTGCGGGCCAACGTGTGGCAGGACCCTCGGACCATCGTCGGGGGTTCCGACGCCGGTGCCCATCTCGACGTGATGTGCGGCGCCATCTACTCCACGTCGATGCTCGGTGAAGGGGTGCGCAAGCGGCAGCTGCTCAGCTGGGAGGAGGCGGTGCGCCAGCTGACCGACGTGCCGGCCCGCCTGTACGGGCTGCGCGACCGCGGCCGGCTGGCCGAGGGCTACTGGGCGGATCTCGTCGTGATGGACCCCGAGCGCGTCGGCCACGGGCCAGAGCGCACCCGTGACGACCTGCCCGGCGGAGCGAGCCGTCTCTACGCCGAGGCCGAGGGCATCGAGCACGTAGTGGTGAACGGCACCGAGATCGTCCGCGGCGGCGAGTTCACCGGCGCCACGCCGGGCGCCGTGCTGCGCTCGGGGGCCGACACCGAAACGGTGACCGTGCCCGGCGGCGCGGCGGCCGGAGCGGCCCGATGAGCACGACCACGCTGGCGTCGGTGCTCCACGGCGTGGGCGAGCCCTTCACCGTGCAGGAGATCGAGCTGGCCGATCCCGGCCCGCACGACGTGGTCGTGAAGATGGCGGCGAGCGGCGTGTGCCACTCCGACCTGTCGGTGCAGAACGGCGCCATCCCCTTCATGTTCCCGACGGTGCTCGGCCACGAGGACGCCGGCGTGGTGGAGCGTGTGGGCTCGGCCGTCACCCGCGTCGCGCCGGGCGATCACGTGGTGCTCACCTGGATACCGCCGTGTCGCTACTGCTACTGGTGCCTCGCCGGTCAGCCGATGCTGTGCGAGAACGGATTGGCGGCGGCGCTCGGTGGGGAGTACGCCTCGCTCGACGGGGTGCGCCTCGTGCGCGGCCTCGGCACCGCCACCTTCGCCGAGCGCACGCTCGTGCCCGAGGGCGAAGTGGTGCGGATCGATCCGAGCGTCCCGCTCGAGCTCGCCGCCCTGGTCGGATGCGCGCTCTCGACCGGTGTCGGGGCCGTCTGGAACACGGCGCAGATCGCCCCGGGCTCGAGTGTGGCCGTCGTCGGCTGCGGTGGTGTCGGGCTGTCGGTGATCCAGGGCGCCCGCCTCGCCGGCGCCACGACCATCGTCGCCGTCGACCCCGTGCCGGCGAAGCTCGACATGGCCAAGTCCTTCGGCGCCACCGCCACGGTCGACGCCACCGTGGGCGATGTGATCGGGGCGATCCGGGAGGCGACCGCCGGCCGGGGTCCCGACACCTGCTTCGAGGTGGTGGGCCGGGCGGCGACCATCCGCACCGCCTTCACCGCCACCCGCCGGGGCGGCACGGTGGTGCTCGTCGGCGCCGGCTCGCCGGCCGAGGACGTGCACTTCAACGCCATGGAGCTGTTCGTCGACGCCAAGACCATGAAGGGCTGCGTCTACGGCTCGACCGACCCCGACCGCGACTTCCCGACGCTCGTGGAGCTGATCCGCACGGGCGCCATCGACGCCCAGGGCATGGTCACCCAGCGGGTGGGCCTCGGGGACCTGAACGAGGCGTTCGCGGCAATGGAGCAGGGGACGGTGGCCCGCAGCGTGATCGTGTTCGACGACTGAATCCGTTCGACGACTGAATCCGTTCGACGCCGCCGGCGGCGCAAGACCGACGAAATCCGAACTGCCGGCATCCGCAGGCCGGCCCCAGAGGAGGGTGCAGCAGATGGCGAAGGACATCCCGGTCGTCGACGCCGACGGCCACGTGGTGGAGCCGGTCGAGTTCTTCACGGAGCTCTTCCAGCGCTTCCCCGACCATGTCGGCCTGCGGACCGACACCAAGCTCGGCCTCGTCATAGAGGGCCGGCCGTATCCGAACTACGAGGGCCCCGGCGCCGGATGCCCGCCTGAGCACGGCCTGACCACGGCCGAGGGCGTGGAGCCGAAGACGGTCGACGGGGTGCTCGCCAACGCGGACACCGACGGCATCGACGAGATGGTCCTCTACCCGAGCTTCGGTCTCTGCGTGCCGACGCTGCACGACCCGACGCTCGGTGCCGGGCTGGCGCGCATGTACAACCAGTGGGCGTCGGACTTCTGCGCCAAGAGCAACGGCCGGCTGCACGCGGCCGCCGTGGCGCCGGTCGAGTACGTCGACGACGCCATCGCCGTCATGACCGAGGCGAAGGAGCTCGACCTGGTGTGCACGGTGCTGCCGCCTGCGCTCCGGGAGAAGAACCTCGACCACCCGGACCTCGACCGCCTCTACAGCGCGGCGGAGGACCTCGACATGCCGCTCGGGGTGCACGGTGCCCCCGGCATCCACCTGCCGAAGATCGGCGTGGACCGCTTCACGAACTACATCCAGGTCCACTGCATCAGCTTCCCCTTCGACCAGATGACGGCCATGACCGCCCTCGTGAGCGGCGGCGTGTTCGACCGCCACCCTCGGCTGCGCGTCGCCTTCCTCGAGGCTGGTGCCGGTTGGCTCCCCTGGTTCGTCGAGCGCCTGGGCGAGCACTTCGAATCGCGCGGCGACTGGATCGCCAACGGGTGGCAGAAGCACCCCGCGGAGTACGTGGCGGCCGGCAACGTGTGGGTGACGTGTGAACCCGACGAGGGCACGCTTCCCGCCATCGTCGACCAGCTCGGCGACGAGTGCGTCATGTTCGCGAGCGACTACCCGCACTGGGACGGCGCCTGGCCCAACGCCACCCACGAGCTGCTCGAGCACGCCGAGGGCCGTCTGAGCCCCGAGTCGCTCGGCCGCATCGCCGCCGGCAACGCCCGCACCTTCTACGGCATCTAGCTCATGGCCCGTCCGGGGGTCCGGCGCCCGGCCGGGAGGGGGTCCCGGGCGCCCGGCCTGGGTAGAGCCTCCCCG
>DASRBM010000112.1:0-3412 GCA_035653635.1 Acidimicrobiales bacterium
GCCCTCACTACGAACGCCACTGCTCTCGGCCCACTCGCCTCGCAGTTGGCAGGGGCAGGACTACGGCGCGTGAACGTGAGCTGCGACTCGCTGCGTCCTGCGCGCTACCGGCAGATCCGCCGACGGGGCACCCTCCCACCGGTGCTCGCGGCGATGGATGCCGCCGAGGATGCCGGGCTCCGACCACTCAAGGTCAATGTGGTGGTCATCGCTGGCGTCAACGACGACGAGATCCTTGACTTCGCTGCCTTTGCGCGTCGTTACGACCGCGTCGTGCGCTTCATCGAGTACATGCCCCTCGACGCCGAGGGGCACTGGCGCAGAGAGGATGTCGTTCCCAGTGTGGACATCCTGAGCCGTATCAGCGCCCGATGGCCTCTCGAGCCCGCTGCGGTCGCTCCTGACGAGCCCACGCCGGCGGACCGCTTTCGCTTTCTCGATGGGAGAGGAGAGATCGGCGTGGTGGCCAGCGTCACCCGCCCGTTCTGCGGCACCTGCAACCGGATCCGCCTCACAGCAGACGGATCGATCCGTAACTGCCTGTTCTCCGACGACGAGACCCCCGTACGTGATCTACTTCGCCAGGGTGCGAGCGACGGGGATATCACGCTTGCGCTACGCCGAGCCGTGTGGGGCAAGAAGCCAGGCCACGGCATCAACGATCCGGGGTTTCTCCGGCCGCGGCGATCGATGTCGATGATCGGCGGATGAGACATGCCCCGTCTACGGCTGTTCGGGCCGATCGCCGACGCGGCTGGAACGAGGGTCGATCTCGTCGAAGGGTCCAGCGTCGAGGAGGTGGTCGATGCCGCCACCGTTCGTTACGGTGCCAGCTTTGCCGACCAGGCGCGTCTGTGTCGCGTGTGGGTCAACGGCGAAGCCCCGCCGCCAGGCCTCGTCCTGGACCACGACGACGAGGTGGCGCTGCTCCCGCCAGTCTCCGGAGGGTGAGTCCAGTTCAACCCCGCGGCATCCCGTGTGGATGCGGATCCTCGCCTGCGAGCAGGGTCAGCGCGTGCGGCACCACGTCGATCACAGCCTCGAGGCACTCCGTGGCTCCAGCGGGAGATCCAGGCAGGTTGAGCACCAGGCACCGTCCGTTGGTTCCGGCGATGCCGCGCGAGAGGCGGCCCTTGGGGCTCGAGCGGTGCATGGCTTCGGCCAAGGCCGGCGCCTGACGGTCGATGACTCTGGTCGTCGCCTCCGGAGTGAGGTCCCTCGGTGCGAACCCCGTCCCGCCGGTGGTAACGACGAGGCCGGTGAACCCCCTGGTGAGCCTCACGAGCGCCTCGGTCACCGGCTCCACGCCGTCAGGAGCAACCTCCTGCTCGACGACGCGGAAGCCCGCCCCTTCGAGAGACGAGCGCACAGCCGGCCCGGAGCGGTCCTCGGCCTTTCCCTGATGGACGCTGTCCGAGACCGTGAGGACCTTGGCCTCCCATCCCATCGCAGCCGAGCGTAGCGACGCCCGGTCTCGGTAGCATGCGACGGCGTTGACCACCGACGCCCGGACCTGGATCGACGCATTCGCCGAGGCGCTCGGCGTGGACGCCCTTACCGAGGACGAAGTGGAGATCCTGCTCGAGCTGGCGGGGACCGCCGCACACGGCTCGGAACGGAAGGCCGCTCCCCTGTCGTGCTGGCTCGCCGCCCGTTCCGGTCTGACGCCGGCCGAGGCGGAGGTGAGGGCTCGGGAACTGGCTGAGCGGCTGGCCGGTGCCGAGGTATCCCCCGAGGATTAGCTGTGACCCGCATCTGCAAGCAATAAGCCCTCGTCAGCCTGCATTTGCAAGGCAATCCCTAGATCCGCCTCGCAGATGCGGCATAGCCTGCACGCGTGCCGTCGTACTCGATCGGGCAGGCCGCCGAACTCCTCGGCGTGAGCGCTGACACCCTGCGTCGCTGGGTGGACGGCGGTCGCCTGGCCGCCACCAAGGGCGTCGGGGGTCGCAGGCTGGTCGACGGCGAGGCGCTCGCCAGCCTTGCCGAGTCGCTGACGAGTTCCCCCGATCTCTCTGAGCTGGGCCTGACCTCTGCCCGCAACCGCTTCATCGGCCTCGTCACCTCCGTAACGAAGGACACCGTCATGGCCAAGGTGGACATGATCTGCGGACCTCATCGGGTCGTCTCCCTCATAAGCCGGGAAGCAGCTGACGATCTCGGGCTCGTACCGGGGATGGTGGCGATCGCCAGTGTCAAGGCCACGAACGTCGCCGTCGAGTTGCCCCGCACCTGATCCGCCGGACGCCAATGGTTCCAGAGACCCACATGCGCCGACCGGCACGGATCGCCGCGGCCCTCTCGAGCTCGCTGCTCCTCGTGTCATGCGACCACCTCATCGTCGACCCTGGAGCCGGCAGGGTGTCGCAGCGAGGCACTGTCCAGGTTCTCTACGCCGGCTCGCTTGTCGAGCTCATGGAGCAGAAGGTCGGCCCGACATTTTCGGCTGCGACCGGCTACCGCTTCGCCGGTATCGCGGGAGGATCGGCCCAGCTCGCCGAGGAGGTCAAGTCGGGGCTGCAGCGTGCCGACGTCTTCGTGAGCGCCAGCCCCTCGATCGACTTGGCGCTCGAGGGTACAGCCCAAGGGAACTGGGTGACGTGGTACCTGACCTTTGCCCGTGCCCCGCTCGTCCTGGGCTACGAAGCACGCAGTCGGTTCGCTCATGCGCTGAAGGTGAACCCTTGGTACAAGGTCGTCGCCGCGCCCGGCTTCCGGGTCGGTCGCACCGATCCCGCGCTCGATCCCAAAGGGCAGCTCACCATCGAAGCCATGCGCGAGGCGGCCGCACGAACCGGTGACCAGACACTACTCAAGCTCATCGCCGGGTCGGGAAACGTCTTCCCCGAAGAGACGCTGCTAGGCCGGCTCGAGGCCGGCCAGCTCGACGCTGGGTTTCTCTACCTCGACGAGGCAAAAGCGGCGGGGCTATCCACCGTTTCGCTCTCCCCGGTGTCGCTCAGCACGACGTTCACCGTCACGGTGCTCGCCCGCGCCCGGAACGAAGCGGGGGCGCTGTCCTTCGTGCACTTCCTCGTTGGGCCCGAGGCGCGCCGGTTCCTCCTGTCTGCCGGCTTCGAACTGAGCAGTCCTCCTCAGGTACATGGGAACCTTGCACCAACGAGCCTCGTCGTGACGAGCGCCCGACAGTGACCATTCGTTCGCACCGCCCGGGCAGTGGTACGTGGCAACGGGCGGGTCGCACCCGCGCCGTGTCGCCCCGAAGTCCACTTCCCTGGCTGGGCGGACTCCTCGCGCTCTACCTGCTGCTCCCGCTCGCCGGGCTCGCAATCGAATTGGCGTCGGGACACAGTGCGGGGCTGCGCACCCCGGGTCTGGCTGGGGCCCTCTGGGTGTCGCTCGTGACGGCGAGCTGTACCACCTTGCTCTGTGCGCTGCTCGGAGTACCGCT
>DASRBM010000113.1:0-7096 GCA_035653635.1 Acidimicrobiales bacterium
GCCGAGGGCGAGCGCATCGCCCGCTACCGCCCCGGCGCGGCGGTGTTCGTCGAGGTGAACATGGCGGAGGTGCCGGGCCGGCCCGGTGTGGCGGCCCGCGATACGCCCGGGCTCGTCGAAGGTCTCCGGGCGCTCGGCCTCGACGTGCGCGGCCTCATGACCGTCGGGCCGCCCGGCGGTCCGGAAGCGGCCCGGGAGCCGTTCCGCCGACTGGCCGCCCTCGCCCGCGACCTGGGTGTCGCCGAGCTGTCGATGGGCATGACCGACGACGTGGAGGTGGCGGTGGAGGAGGGGTCGACGATGGTGCGCGTCGGCCGCGCGCTGTTCGGCCCACGCCCCAGTCCGGGGCCGTGAGCAGCCGTTTCCTCGTCCACCCGCCGCGCGGACGACGCACTACGCTGTCGCCGAGGGAGGCTTCAAATGGCGTCTGGGTTCTTCAAGCGGGCCATGGTCTACCTGGGCCTGGTCGACGACGACTACGAGGACTACGAGGACTACGAACCGACGCGCGCGGTCACGCCGCGCCAGCCGGCTCGCATGGCCGAGGAAGAAGAACCGCAGCCGGTCGCGGTGGCGGCGACCACCACCACGACGATCCGTCCCATCCGCGACGAGAACAGCTCGGCCGCCGTGCGGGCCATGGTGCGGCCGCTCCCGGCCGACGCAGCCGCCCGGGTGCACGTGGTGGCGCCCACGCAATTCGCCGACGCCCGCCAGATCGCCGACCGCCTCATGGGCAGCCAGCCGGTCATCGTCAACCTGCAGGTCGCCGACCGTGAGCTCATGCGCCGCATGATCGACTTCTGCAGCGGCGTCGCCTACGCGCTCAACGGGAAGATGGAGCGCGTCGCCGACAAGGTCTTCCTCGTCACGCCGTCGAACGTGAAGGTGTCGGCCGAGGAGCGCCAGCGGCTCCAGGAGAACGGACTGCTGCAGCCCTGACGGGCTGACGGCGGGACAGACACACGGCTCTCCGGCCCCGACATGTCCCACGCCGCCGTCGTCTTCTTCGCCAACGCCACGGCGTCGCGCGTCGTGCGCTTCGTGGTGAACGCGTACGTCATCGTGCTCATCGCCCGGGCGCTTCTGAGCTGGTTCCCCCTCACCCCCGGGAGCCCGCTCGTCACCATCGTGCGCGTCCTCGACCGGCTGTGCGAGCCCGTCCTCGCCCCCATCCGCCGCCTCCTGCCCCCGGTGCGCGCCGGCGGCATGGCCATCGACCTGTCGATCATCGTGGCCATCCTGGCCATCGAGATCATCGGCAACATCGTCGCCTCCTACGTCTGAGCGGCCGCCCGCGCCCTGCAGCCCCCGGGGTGCCCCGGCGGCGCCCGCCGCCCATCCGTGGAAATCCGAGGGCCCACGGCTAGGATCGCCGCATGCAGAGCGCCAATCAGCCCATGTCTGCGTTGGACAACCTCCGGACCGTCGAGTTCCGGCAGACGCTGCGGGGGTACCACATCGACGACGTCGACGAGTACCTGGAGCGCGTGGCCGTCGAGGCGGAGGCGCTCCAGGAACAGCTGCGGCAGTCGGCCGAGCGGATGCGCCAGGCCACCGAGCGCATCGTGCAGCTCGAACAGCAGCAGCAGCAGCCGAAGGCGGCGGCCCCCGCTCCGACGGAGAAGCCGTCGGGCGCCACCGAGGACACGCTGCAGCGGACGCTGCTGCTGGCCCAGAAGTTCGTCGACCAGACCCACGCCGAGGCCGAGGCCCAGGCGAGGGCCATCGTCGACGAGGCGCAGTCGCGCGGTCGGGCCGTCGTGTCGGAAGCCGAGGAGCGGGCGAAGAAGATCATCGAAGAGTCCGAGCAGCGCCTGCGCGAGGACGTGGCCCGGCTCGAGGCGCTCCGGGGCAAGCTCGCCTCCGACGTCGAGACCATCGGCCGCTACCTCGAGGGCGAGCGCTCCCGTCTGCGCGGCGCGCTGGCGGAGATGCTCCAGTGGGTCGACGACAACGTGCAGCCGGCGGCCAACTTGCCGGGTCGGAGCACCGACGCACCGCGTGGCGAGGTGAGCCGTCCGACGACGCCCGCCCCGACGGCGGCTCCCGCCGCCGCGGCGGCCGAGCCGGACATGGCGCGGGGGCTCATGGCCCTCGGTCAGAACACCGCGCCCAACGGCGTCGGCT
Organism: Acidimicrobiales bacterium; assembly: GCA_035653635.1. GTDB lineage: Bacteria > Actinomycetota > Acidimicrobiia > Acidimicrobiales > UBA8190 > DASRBM01. Next base: position 2,131 of record DASRBM010000113.1, read on the forward strand.
GACGCACGCTCCCCGAGCGGCGCCCGGCGCGTCGCTCAGCTCGACTTCGTCACGTCCACCCGGAGCTCGTGGGCTTCTGCGGTGCTGAGCTCGTCGGCGAGGGTCTGCTCCATCACATAGCCCCGGTGGAGCTCCACCGCCCGACAGACCTCGGCCGGGCCGTGGAGGACGACCCGCACGCGATCGGCGATGTGCAGTCCGGCCTGGCGGCGGGCGTCCTGGATCTCGCGCACGGCGTCGCGGGCGAGCCCTTCGGCCTGCAGCTCGTCGTCCACGTCGGTGTCGAGCACGACGACCCCGGCGTCGCCCGGAAGGGTGCGTCCCCGCTCGGGGTCGCGGGGGCGCAGGGCGAGGGCGAACTCGCCTTCCTCGAGGGTGAGGCCGTCCACCTCGACGACGCCGTCGCGCACCTGCCAGCGCCCCTGCTTCACCGCCTTGATGACCCGCTGGGTGTCGGGTCCGAGCCGGGGTCCGAGGGCGGCGGGCACCAGGGTGAGCACCTGCTCGGCCAGTCCCTCGACCTGATCGGTGAACACGACCTCCTTCACGTTCACCTCGTCGGCGATGAGGTCACGGTAGGGCTCGAGCTGTTCGGGGCGGCGGCTGGCGATGGTGAGCCGGCGCAGCGGCAGGCGGACGCGTCGGCCGACCGCCTTACGCACGGCATGGGCCGCCGAGCAGGCCGCCCGCACGAGGTCCATGGCCTCGACGAGGTCGGGGTCCGGTCCGAGCTCGGCGGCCTCGGGCCAGTCGGCGAGATGCACGCTGCGGGCGCCGGTGAGGTCGCGGTACACGGCTTCGGTGAGCAGCGGCAGCAGCGGTGCCGCCACCTTGCACAAGGTGGCGAGCACGCCGGCCAACGTGCCGTACGCGTCGGCCTTGTCCGCCTCGACCTCCGCCGACCCGTCACGACTGCGCCAGAAGCGGTCGCGGCTGCGGCGGATGTACCAGTTGTTGAGGGCGTCGAGGAAGTCGGTGACCGCGGCACAGGCGCCGAAGAGGTCGTAGACGTCCATGGCCCGGCCGACCTCGTCCACCAGCGCGGCCGTCTTGGCCAGGATGTAACGGTCGAGGACGCCGGTCGGCGCGCCGAGCTCGCCGCGCACGCCGTCGACGTTGGCGTACAGGGCGAGGAAGTACCAGGCGTTCCAGATGGGGTTGAGGACCTGGCGACGGACCTCCTCGATGCCCTTGGCGTGGACGACGAGGTCCTGGCCGCGCAGGATCGGGGACGAGAGCAGGAACCAGCGCATGGCGTCCGCGCCCCACATGTCGAACACGACGTCGGGCTCGGGGTAGTTGCCGAGGCGCTTGGACATCTTGCGGCCGTCGTCGCCGAGGACGATGCCGTGGGCGACACAGTGGCGGAACGGGGGACGGTCGAACAACGCGGTGGAGAGCACGTGCAGCGTGTAGAACCAGCCGCGGGTCTGCCCCACGTACTCCACGATGAAGTCGGCCGGGAAATGGGCGTCGAACCACTCCTCGTTCTCGAACGGGTAGTGGACCTGGGCGAAGGGCATGGAACCCGACTCGAACCAGCAGTCGAGCACGTCGGTGACGCGCCGCATCATGGACTGGCCGGTGGGGTCGTCGGGGTTCGGCCGCACGAGCTCGTCGACCGCCGGTCGGTGCAGATCGGCGGGACGGACCCCGAAGTCGCGGGCGAGCTCGTCGAGGCTGCCGTACACGTCCACCCTGGGGTAGCGGGGGTCGTCGCTCTTCCACACCGGGATGGGGGCGCCCCAGAACCGGTTCCGGCTGATCGACCAGTCGCGCGCCCCCTCGAGCCACTTGCCGAAGGCGCCGTCGCGCACGTGCGCCGGGACCCAGTCGATCTGCTGGTTCAGCTCGAGCATCCGGTCCTTCACGGCCGTGACCTTCACGAACCACGAGCTCAGCGCCTTGTAGATGAGCGGCGTGTCCGTGCGCCAGCAGTGGGGGTAGCTGTGCTGATAGGGCGCCGTCTCGACGAGTGCTCCCATGCCCCGGAGGTCCTCGATGATGGGCGCGTTGGCCTCGAACACCTGGGTTCCGGCATACGGCGGCACCTCGCCGGTGAAGCGGGCCTGGTCGTCGACCGGGCACACCACGGCGATGCCCGCCTGGCGCGCCACCTCGTAGTCGTCCTCGCCGAACCCCGGCGCGATGTGCACCACGCCGGTGCCCTCGTCGGTAGCGACGAACTCGCCGCCGAGGACGACGAAGGCGCCGTCGCGGTCGGCGAAGAAGTCGAACAGCGGGCGGTAGCGGCGCCCGAGGAGCGAGGCGCCGGCGACCACGCCGAGGAGGGGCGCCTCTTCGAGCAGCGACTGGTAGGCGCCGGCCCGGTCCTCGGCCACCACCACCGGGGGGCCGTCGGGGACGTCGTAGACGGCGTAGCGGATGTCCGGACCGACGGCGAGGGCGAGGTTGGAGGGCAGGGTCCACGGCGTCGTCGTCCACACGAGCACCCGGAGCGGCCCGGCGAGCCAGGGCTCTCCGGCGCCGGTCGCCTCGCCCGAGGCGGCCTCGACATGGAAGGACACGGTGACAGCCGGGTCTTCGCGGGCGCGGTAGGCGTCGTCCTGACGCGTCTCGAAGTTCGAGAGCGGCGTTTCGCATTCCCAGCAGTAGGGGAGCACCCGCTCTCCCTCGTAGACGAGCCCCTTCTCCCACAGACGCTTGAAGGCCCAGACGACGCTCTCCATGTACGACAGGTCCATGGTCTTGTAGTCGTTGGTGAAGTCGACCCAGCGGGCTTGGCGGGTGACGTAGCGCTCCCAGGCGTCGGTCGTGCGCTGGACGAGGGCCCGGCAGTAGTCGTTGAACCGCTCGATGCCGAAGTCGACGATCCGGGCCCGTCCGTGCAGCTCGAGCTCCTTCTCCGACTCCATCTCGGCCGGGAGCCCGTGGCAGTCCCACCCGAAGCGCCGCTCCACCCGCCGGCCCCGCATGGTCTGGTACCGGGGGACGGCGTCCTTCACGAATCCGGTGAGCAGGTGCCCGTAGTGGGGCAGGCCGTTGGCGAACGGGGGCCCGTCGTAGAAGACGTATTCGTTGGCACCGCCGGCCCGGCCGGCCACCGACGCCTGGAACGTCTGGTCCTTGGCCCAGAATTCGAGCACCTCGCGCTCGAGCTCCGGATAGTCTGACTGCTGCTTGACGCTCGGGTACGGCGCGTTCGCTCCGGTTGCCTCGGGCATGGCAGCCAGCGTATTCGCCGCAGAACACCGCTCCGGACCTGGGACTGTGTGCCCGTCGCCCCCGGTCGGCGACATGTGCCGGCGATCCGGGCGGCTGGTTGTCGGCCCCCTCGGACGGCGGTGTATCGTCACCCACCTTCGTTCCCCAGGTGGAGCACTGCATGAGCCGTTCCCACCCGCTCCCGGAAGGCGTGTGTGCATGACCCCCGCCAAGAAATCGGCACCTGCCAAGAAGGCCGCTCCGGCCAAGAAGGCGGCATCGGCAAAGAAGACGACGACCAAGTCGTCCCCGGCCAAGAAGGCCGCGCCGGCCAAGAAGGCCGCACCGGCCAAGAAGGCCGCACCGGCCAAGAAGGCCGCGCCGGCGAAGAAGGCGCCCGCCCCGGCCCCGGCCAAGAAGGCCGCGCCGGCGAAGAAGGCCGCCGACAAGGCGCCGGCCAAGGCGGCCCCCGCCGTCAAGGCAGCTGCGGCGCCGGCACCCCCGCCGCCGCCGAAGAAAGCAGCACCACCCCCGCCGCCGCCGAAGCCGCGTCCCGCGCCGCCGAAGCCGGTCCCGAGCCCGTACGCCTCGGATCCGAAATTCCTCGAGGAGCAACGTCAGCTCCTGCTCGAAGAGCGCGAGGTCTACAAGCACCAGGCCGAGGACCTGCGGGCCGAGGCCGAATCCCTCGCCCTCGAACGCGAGCCCGGCGACGTGCAGTTCGACGAGGAATCCGGTGAAGGCGGGACCATCGCCGTGGACCGCGAGCGCGACCTGACGCTCTCCGCGCAGGCGCTCGCCACCATCGACGAGATCGACGTGGCGCTCGCCGCCATCGACAACAAGACCTATGGCGCCTGCGAGATCTGCGGGCAGCCGATCCCGAAGGCGCGTCTGCGGGCACTGCCGTACGCACGCCTGTGCGTGTCGTGCAAGAGCGGGGGGCTGCACCGGCGCTGACCGGTGGCGCCGTGGACCGGCGGGCCGCCCGCCGGCGCTGGGCGCTCGCCGGCGCCGTGGCCGTGGCGGTCGTCGTCGCCGACCAGCTCACGAAGTCGTGGGCCCAGTCGCGCCTCCAGCACGGCCCCATCCACGTCGTGTGGAAGCTCGACCTCGAGCTCACCTACAACTCGGGCAGCTCCTTCGGCCTCGCCCAGGGGTGGGCGCCGGTGCTCGCCGGCGTGGCCGCGCTGTTCGTGGTCGGCATCCTGGCCGGCCTGCGTCACGTCCAGACCACCACCTTGGCGCTGTCCCTGGGTCTGGTCCTCGGTGGGGCGACGGGCAATCTGGCCGACCGGATCTTCCGGAGCCATCACGGCGCGGTGGTGGACTTCGTGGCCCTGCATTTCTGGCCGACCTTCAACGTGGCCGACTCCTGCATCGTCGTCGGCGTGATCCTCGCCGCCGTCACCTTGTGGGTGTCGCCGGGGTACGAAGCCGGCCGAAGGTCGTGACGCAGCTCCATGTCGAGATGAGCGCGGCCCTCGACGGCCAGCGCGTCGACCGGGTGCTGGCCATGCTCACCGGCGTGCCCCGCCGGGTGGCGGCCGAGCTCGTGGCGCGCGGCGCGGTGCGACTCGACGGCCGGGTGGTGACGAGCCGCAGCACGGCGGTGCGATCGGGACAGGTGCTCGACGCCGAGGTGGTGGACGAGGGCGCACCCGCACCGGCCGCCGACGCGTCGGTGCCGTTCTCCGTCGTCTACGAGGACGACGATCTCGTCGTGGTGGACAAGCCGGCGGGTGTCGTGGTGCACCACGGCGCCGGCCACCGGGGCGGCACGCTCGTGGACGGACTGCTG
>DASRBM010000114.1:0-2050 GCA_035653635.1 Acidimicrobiales bacterium
CGATCTCCTGTCGCCCGCGCTCGGAGCGGTCGCGCTCGGGTATGTCCACCGTGCGGTGACGCCGCCCGCGTCGGTCACGGTGCAAGCCGGATCGGGCCAGGCAAGCGCTTCCGGCGCGTCGGTGGTGGCCGAGGTGCGCGAGCTCCCGCTCGTCGGCTGACCGGGGTCGCTCAGCGCGGATGCGGTCCGGTGGTCGCCGGCGGTCCGGCCGGGCGTGGTGCGCATGGCAGGCGCACGGTCATGCGCGTGCCCGGTCTCCCCGGTACCGGAGGTGACAACGCCCCCACCGTGCCGCCCATGGCCCTCGTCAGTTCCGCCACGATGGCGAGTCCGAGGCCCGTGCCGACCCGTCGCCGGGCGCGGGCCCGTTCGCCCGTGAAGTGCCGATCGAACACCTGCTGCAGCTCGCCGGGGGGGATGCCCGGCCCGTCGTCGGTGACGGCGACCGTGCACCAACCGCCATCGGTCCCCACCTCGACGGTCACGTCGCCGGTGGCGAAGGAGAGCGCGTTCTCCACCAGATTGGCGACGACCTGGGCCAGCCGGTCCCGGTCGGCCACCACCTGTGGCCCGGGCCTGCGATCGGGGCCGCGCAGCGTCACCGCGAACCCCGACGCCTCGGGTCCGAAGGCATCCACCACGCCGGCCGCCACCTGGGCGGCGTCCACCACCGTCATGTCGAGCGAGAAGCGCCGGGCGTCCAGGCGTGCGAGGTCGAGCAGATCCTGCACCAGACGCTCGAGGCGCCGGGCTTCGGTGCCGATGACGGCCGCCGCGCCGGGAACGTCGTCGGTGGCACCCTCGGCGAGCGCTTCGGCGTAGCCACGGATGGAGGTGAGGGGCGTGCGCAGATCGTGCGACACCGAAAGGAGGAACTGCCGTTCGAGGCCACGGGCTCTCGCCAGGCTGTCGCCCATCGAGTTGATGGCGTCGGCCAGCGCCACCAGCTCGGGGTAGTCGTGGGCCCGCACGGGCACGCGGGCGTCGAGGTCGCCCGCCGCGATCTGCTCGGTGGTGCCGAGCGCCCGCCGGATCGGTTCGCTCACCCGCCGGGCCAGCACGGCGGCGACGGCAGCGCCGACGACGAGCACGACGGCGGCCACGAGCACGAAGTAGCCCGTCCCGTTCACCGGGTCGTGGGCGTGGCGGGTGACGACGAGCACGGCGAGGTCGGCGGCCGGGATGGCGCCGAGGCTCTGACGCTGGCGGACCGTCAGGCTCACCGGCTCGGCCACGAAGACGATGGAGCCGACGTTGCCGGTGACGGTCTGGCCGGCCTGCAGGGCGGCGACGTCGAGATCGGCCGGCGACAGGGGCGCAGGCAGGTCGGTGAACTGCCCGGCGGGGGACAGTCCGACCGGCCGCAGGAAGTCGTACGAGCCCACCTGGCGCAAGATGGCGAGGACGCGCTCGTCGGTGAGCACCGCCGAACGGGTGGCGAGCAGCTCGGCGAGCGCCTGCGTCTGGGAGGTGAGGTCGCTCTCGGCGCTCGAGATGGCGGCCCGGCGCACGAGCAGCAGGCTGCCGGCCACGGTGAGGACCAGCGTGACGACGACCACCGCGAGCACGGCGATGGTGAGACGGCGGCGCATCGTCAGCCGAGCCGGTAGCCCACGCCCCACACGGTGGTGAGGGGGAGGTCCTCGCCGAGCTTCTTGCGCAGCTGTCGCACGTGCACGTCCACCGTGCGTTCGTCGCCGTACCAGTCGGCTCCCCACACCCCGTCGAGGAGCTGCCGCCGCGACAGGACCAGTCCGGGGTGGTCGGTCAGATAGACGAGGAGGTCGAACTCCCGGGTGGTGAGGCCGACGGCACCGTCGGGGCCCCGCACCTCCCGGCGACCGGTGTCCACCTCCCAGGGGCCCGCATGGAGGATCCGTGCGCCGCCGTCGGGAGCGCCGCGGTTCGCCGAGGCGGCGGACACAGAGGCTGCCGACGACCGCCGGATGATGGCCTTCACCCGTGCCACGAGCTCGCGCGGGGAGAAGGGCTTCGTGACGTAGTCGTCGGCCCCGAGCTCGAGCCCGAGGACGCGGTCCACCTCGTCGTC
>DASRBM010000115.1:0-5224 GCA_035653635.1 Acidimicrobiales bacterium
CTCAGCCTCGTGAGCAGTCTCCCGTCGACCTGATTCCTACAGCGTCACCTCAGTCGGCCGGCATGCAGATGGTGCAGGGCCGGTACCGGGTGGTGTCGGGCCGGTCGAGGATGCGCACGCTCTTGTCGGCGACGGCCGGGCAGCTCGGGCGGTGGAGCATGCTGCCGTGCTCGGTCACGACGAACACGCCGGTCGCCGACGGCGCCGATCCGGTGGCGGTGCCGTCGAGCTTCTCCTCGAGACGGGCGAGTGCGCGCAGCGTCTGCTGGCTGCCGGTCTCCGTGGCCCGGATCTGCCGGGTCATCCAGTAGCCGAAATAGAGGAAGCCTCCGATGAAGATGAGGCCCAGCCCGAGCAGGCCGCCGGAGATGAGGTAGTCGTTCTGCTCGTAGAGATGACCGGTGTGCGACGCGCCGTACCAGCCGAGCAGGATGACGATGACGCCGATCGGCAGGCACAGCGCCCCGACGGTGAGGAACAGGCTCTCGAGCGAGATGTTCACCCGCCGGGCCCGAAGCACCGAGATGGACTGGGCCAGCGGTCGCCGACGCGACCGTGTCGGCGTGGTGCGGCCCGGCTGGGCGATGGTGGTCATGGCGCCTCCTCGAGGGGGCAGTCGTCGGCTGCCGGAGCTCCGAGCAGTCCGGTCAATCGTCGCAGACCGAGGCCGACGAGCGCGGCCGCGGCCAGCAGGCCGATGAGCAGTCCTGCCCCGATCGGCGAGGACAGCGACACCGGCGCGGCGTGGCGGATGCTCTGATTCGGCACGGTGCCGGTGCCCGCGGGTGTGCCGGTCGCGCCGGTGGTCGCTCCGGGCAGGCCGAGGTCGAGCGGTCCGCCCGAGCCCGAGTCGGCGGCGGTGGCGCCGACGCCCGGCAGCAGCCCCAGTCCGGCCTGGTCCACCGAGATGGCGAACGGCGGCGCGGCGATGGCTTCGGCCGTCACCCTGCCGATGGTGAAGGTGAAGCTCATGCCCTGCATGACGTCAGGGATGGTGCAGAGGATCCCGAGCTGCGCCAGCTGCGACGGTAGTGACGTGCAATTGAGGCTCAGGTTGATGTTCGACGGCAGCGAGAAGCTGATCTGGAGGCCGCCGGAGGTGATCTGTTCCGCCGGGGCCTGGTTCGTCTCGGTCTGGGGGAGCGGGGTGATCTTCAGGTCGAGCAGAGACACCACCTGGTTCACGACCGAGGTGGGCAGGGCCGAAAGCAGGCCCGACGAGCTCGCCGGTCCGGCGATGACGCCGTCGCTCCCGACGCTCACCTGCTGGCCGCCGATGGTGATCGCGCCGAGGTGGGTGGTGGCCGTCCCGTCCGGGCTGTTGCCGTCACTCTCGGCCGACGCCGTCGAGTCCGTGGCCCCGATCGTGATCATCCCGCCCAGCAGGCTGAGCGAGTGGAAGGCCCCCGACGCCGTCGACTTGGCCACGTCGGTCGCCGTCGCCGTGGTGGATCCCTGCACCGCCCGGAGGTCGAAAAGCCCGGGCACGGTGACGTCGGCCAGCCCCGCCTTGGCCCAGGACCCGTTCACGTCGGCGTGCGACGTCATCTCGATGGCGCCGTTGGTCGACGTGCCCGACGGGAACGTCGCCGACGCCGGACCTGCCGGGTAGAACGACTCGGCCTTGAACGGGTCGTTCAACTTGTCGGTGATCGGGGCTAGTTGGCTCGGCGCCCCGGCCTCCCCGAGCAGCGACCCGATGTTGCCGCCCACTGCACCGGGCCACAGCAACGTGGAGAGCCCGTAGCCGAGCGGACCGGTCTCGAAGTCGGAGGTGTCCTCGGGGATGTCGATCTGCGACAACGGGTGCGAGCCGGCCAGACCGGCGGCGTTGTCGACCACGACGTCGACCATGTTGGCGTCCGACTGGGCCGTCCAGCCGATCAGACTGGTGTCGGCACCGGCCGGCGCGGCGCCGACCAGGCCGACGCCGGCGATGGTGCCGACGAGCGCGCCGGCGCCGAGGAGATGAAGGATCCGCCGTTTCATGCAGAAGCTCCCAGATAGGCGCCGGCCACGTCACCGAGGTCGGCGGGTTCGGAGAACGACAGGATGCGCCCCTGGGCCATGACGGCCGCGTAGTCGGCGATCGACAGCGCCATGTGGGCGAATTGCTCCACGAGGAGCACGGTCATGCCTTCGGCCGCCAGCTGGCGGAGCACGTCGTAGATGTCGGCCACGATGAGCGGGGCGAGCCCCATGGACGGCTCGTCCACGAGGAGCACCGACGGGTCGCTCACGATGGCCCGGGCCATGGCGAGCATCTGCTGCTCGCCGCCGGACAACGTGCCGGCGAGCTGGGTGCGGCGCTGGGCGAGGTTGGGGAATCGGGCGAAGGTGCGCTCGCTCACCTCCGACAGCGACAGGTCCGGGTGCAGCTGCGTCACCATGCGCAGGTTCTCCGCCACGGTGAGGTTGGGGAAGATGCCGCGTCCCTCGGGCACGCTGCACACGCCCGCCCGGGCGAGGCGCTGGGTCTGGGCGCCGTTCACGTGGCGCCCGGCGATGTGCACGTGCCCGCGCGTGGGGGCGAGCCGGCCGTCGATGAGCTTGAGCATCGTGCTCTTGCCCGCCCCGTTCGGCCCGAGCAGCGCCACGAGCGAGCCCTCGGGGACGAGGAGGTCCACGCCGTGGAGGACCTCGATCCCGCCGTAGGCGGCGTGCACCCCGACGAGCTCGATGGCCGGCGTCCTCATGCACCGGCTCCTTCGGGCACCGCCACGGGCTTGCCGAGATACGCGTGCTGCACGTTGACGTCGGCGCGGATCTCCTCGGGGGTGCCCTCGGCAATGTGGACGCCGAAGTCGAGGACGTGGATACGGGCGCACGCCTGCATCACGAGATCCATGTCGTGTTCAACGAGCAGGATGGCCGTTCCTTCTGCGGCCACCGATGCGAGCAGGCGTCCGAACTCCTCCGACTCCTGGGTGTCGAGGCCGGACCCGGGCTCGTCGAGCAGCAACAACCGGGGGCTCGTGGCCAGGGCGCGTCCGAGCTCGGTGAGGCGGGCCAGGCCCGTCGGCAGGGTGTGGGCGGGCGCATCGGCATGGCGACGCAGGCCGACGCGGTCGAGGATTTCCTCGGTCCTCGCCTTCGCGCCGCGCTCGCCCCGGCTCCACAGCTCGCGGATCTCGGCCGCGGTGCGGATGTTCTCCCGCACCGTCATGGACCCGAAGAGCTCGAGACGCTGGAACGTGCGGGCCAGACCTAGCTGGGCCCGCCGGTGCACAGGCTGGGCGGTGACGTCGCGCCCGTCGATGAAGACGCGTCCGGAGCTCGGCGCCTGTAGCCCCGTGATCACGTTGAACAGCGTCGTCTTCCCGGCGCCGTTGGGACCGATGAGTCCGGTGATCATCCCGGCTTCGGCGTGCACGCTGACGCTCTTCAGTGCCGTCACCCCGCCGAAGCGGACGGTGACCTCGTGGGTGTGCAGGAGTGGCACCGCTCACCGACCCGACGTGACCGAAGACACGGACGACACCGACGCCACCGAGTGTCCGGCCCGGGCGCTCGGCAGGGCCCCCGTGCGCCGGGAGCGCAAGGCGGCGAGGGCCGGGGCCCTCTCGTGGAGCCACTCGCTCGCGGCGGGGATGACCCCTTCGGGCCGGTTGAGGAGCACGAGGGCGCCGAAGCCGGTCATGAAGTACGTGATCGCCTGGAATCGCACCGGGATGTGCACGGCGATGAGCGGTGCCACCGCCAGCGACAGACCACCGGCCAGCGCCGCGCCCGGGGTCGACACCCCGAATACGTAGACGATGAGCACGATGAAGAGGCTCGACACGTACTGGAAGTTGTCGCTCGTCACGATCTGCTGGGTGGAGCCGTAGAGGGCGCCGCCGAAGGTGGCCATGGCCGTGGCCAACGAGAAGAGGAGCACCTTGGCGAGCCGGAGGTTGAGGCCCAGGGTGGCGACCGCCGCCTGGCTGTCCTTGGAGGCCACCAGGATGCGGCCGAAGCGACTGCGCCGGATGGCGAGCACGCCGGCGGACAGCAGGGCGAACACCGCCGTCAGGAACACGAGGTTCGCCTTGCCGTCGGCGAGCGACAGCCCCGGCAGGTGGAGGCGGGGGATGAGGAGGTCGCTGCGTCCCATGACCTGGGGCTGCAGGAAGAACATGTAATAGGCGAGCTGTCCGAAGGCGAGCGTCGACAGCGCCAGCTCGAGCCCGCGCAGCCGGAGGGCGGGGAGCGCCACCACGGCGCCGAGGGCGGCCCCGGCCAGCGCGGCGACGAGCAGGCCCACGGGGTTGCCGCCGTGCCCGGTCTCCGAGAAGAGCCAGGCGCCGAGGCCGAAGAAGGTGTACTGCGCCAGCGAGATCTGGCCGCCGTAGCCCGACAGCAGCACGATCGACAGCGCGCCGATGCCGAGTGCCACCCCTTGGTTGACGTTGCCGAGCACGGTCCCGTGGAGGAAGGGTGCGACGACGAGGGCGAGGACGACGAGCCCGGCGCCGTTGCGGAGGCTGCCGACCGCGCTCGGGATGCGGATGGCCTTCGAGATGGGGGCGGTCCCGGCCCGCAGTCGCACGGCCGGCAGGGCGATGAGCACCACGAAGAGGAACAGCGTGGGGAGCACCGGCCGGAGGTGGACGAGCCAGCCCGACAGGTGGACGTACCCGGTCACGTAGGCGTCGGCCAGACCCAGCACGAGGGCGCCGACGAAGGTGAGGATCAGGTTGCGCAGCCGCCCGAGCATGGCGGCGGCGAAGCTGTTCAGGACGAGCAGCGTCAGGTTGATGACGTCGAGCGAGTAGGTGGAGGCCGTCAGGATGCCGGCCAGACCGCCGAGGGCGGCGCCGATCATCCACGACAGGGCATTGAGCATGGCCGGGCTGCGGCCGTTCATGGCCATGAGCTGACGGTCGTCGACGACCCCGCGCATGGCGATGCCGATGCGGGTGTTGTAGAAGAACAGCCGCAGGCCGAGCGCGGTGGCGATGGCCAGACCGATGGAGATGAGCTCCTCGTAGCTGACGAGCTCCCCGCTCACCGACACGTGCGCATCGGGGCCGAAGAAGGCGGGCAACAGCCGTCCCGTCGTCTGGGGCCACCCGGTGAAAGCGATTCCCATCAGGGCCACCATGACGGCCAGCGTCACCACCAGCGTCATGCCGGTGTCGTTGACGTTGAGGCGGCGGATGAGCGTCGCCTGCAGGAGCAGACCGATGGCCGGCGCGATGACGAGGAGCGACAGGCCGATGGCGAGGGGGGCGTTCCAGTT
>DASRBM010000116.1:0-5061 GCA_035653635.1 Acidimicrobiales bacterium
CCTCGGTCGCACCCTCGGGCACGCCACGGGCACCCTCTTCGCGCTCATCCTGCTGAACGCGTCGATCATCGGCGCGGCATCGGTCACCCTGGCCACGTCCTACGCCTTCGGCGACATGTTCGGCGTGCGGCACTCGCTGCACCGCCGCGTGCGCGAGGCGAAGGTGTTCTACGTGTCGTTCTCGGGCATCGTGGCGGCGGCCGCCGGGATCGTCCTCATCCCCCACGCCCCCCTCGGCCTCATCACCACGGCCGTGCAGGCGCTCGCCGGCATTCTGCTTCCGAGCGCCACGGTGTTCCTGCTCCTGTTGTGCAACGACCGCGCCGTGCTCGGGCCGTGGACCAACCGGCCCTGGCTCAACGCGCTCGCCACCGTGATCGTGTCGGTGCTGCTCGTGCTGTCGCTCATCCTCATGACGACGACGGTGTTCCCGAACGTGAACGTGCCGCTCCTCCTCGGCGTGCTGGCAGGCGTGCTCGTGGTCGTGCTCGGCGTGTCCGGCGCGCTCTACGCCCGGGCAGTGGCCCGGCGCCCGGCGCCGGCGGCCGGGGGCGAGCAGCGTCGCGAAGGCTGGCGCATGCCCCCCATCGCCCTGCTCGAGCCCGCTCCCGCGTCGACGGGTCGCAAGGCGGCGCTGTCGGTGATGTACGGCTACCTGGTGCTGTCGGTGGCCATGCTGCTCGTGAAGGCCATACAGCTCGGCCTCCACAAGTAGGCGGTCACGACCCGCAACCCAGGTCCCCCGCCACGACCGGCTCAGCCGGCGGATCGCTCGGCGTCGTCCCCCGCTTCGGCCTCGGCCGCCCGCACGGCCGCGGGGTCGATGCCGATGAGGTCCCCGAGGACCGACAGGAAGCGCATGTCCCATTGGCGCTGATTCGCCACCGGCCACGGCCGGGCCGCGGGCTCGATGCCGCCCTTCGCCGCCTCGACCGCGGCCACGACGGCCTCGGGCCGCGGGGTGCAGGCCAGCGCGCCGCCGTGCTCGAGCTCGAGGAGCAGGTTCTCGCGTCCGTGGCCGGGCACCACGTCGAGGACCACGAGCGGACGTCCGACGACCCGGGCCTCGTGGCAGGTCTGCCCGGCCGAGGTCACCACCACGTCGGCCGCCGCCATGAGGGCCGGCACCTCGTCGGTGAAGCCGTAGGCGGTGACACCCGGTCCCCGATCCGCCGGGTAGCGGTGCGCCGAGTCCTGGAGCGTGCGGGCCAGCCGGCGGTTGGCGCCGGCCACGGCGAGCACCCGGTAGCCGTGCTCGGCCAACGCCTCGGCCGCTCCCTGCAGCGGGGCCAGCCCCCAGCCGCCGGCCATGAGCAGCACACAGGGCACGTCGTCGTCGATGCCGAGCCAGGCCCGGGCCTCGGCCCCTCCGGGGGCGTCGAAGAAGACGGGCCGCACGGGCGGAGGCACGAGGACGATGTCCATGTCGGGCAGGTACTGCCGGACGGTGCCGGCGGCCATGGCCGAGCACACCACGTAGCGGTCGATGCCGGGGTGGGCCCAGAACCGGTGGGCGGTGGCGTCGGTGCAGACCACAACGGCCGGCGTGTCGGGAAGTTCGGGCCGGAGCCGCCCGAGGGCGCCGGCACCGGTGGCGAACACCGACAGCAGCACGTCGGCCGGTTGCGCCGCGAGATGGTCGCGCAGGCGGGGAACGAGCCGCGACGCCGATTCGTGCTCCCCGCGCTCGACCAGGCGCGTCCCGACCCGCATCTGCGAGAAGTGGAAGGCGTCGTAGAGCGGCGGCACGGCCAGCAACCACCGGAAGACGCTGTCGCCCACCTTGCTCTCGATCCGGCCGAGCAGTCGCATGGCGTCGAGGATCTCGGCCGACATGCCGGTCCGGGCGAGGGCGGCCACGCACGCCTCGGCGACCGAGTCGTGGCCCCGCCCGATCGACCCGGACAGGACGACGGCCCGGCGGCCGCGCCGGGACTCGGACCGGGCGCTCACGACGCCACCGCCGTGAGGGGCGCCGGAGGAACGCCGAGTAGGTCGTCGAGTGCCACCGACCGCAGGCCGAGGCGCTCCATCTCGGCAGCGAGCTCCTCGAGGACGCGGCGGGTGAGGGCGGCCGTCCCCGGTGGGCAACTCACGTCGTTGTCGTGGAGCAGCACGATGGCGCCGGGTTCGAGCCCCCCGCGCAGACGCCCGAGGACAGGGGCGGGCTCGGACTCGCTCCACTCGTGGCCCCACACGGACCACAGGACGACCTCCAGGTCGAGGCGGCGCGCCTGGAGCACGGTGCTCGCCGTGAGCTGGCCGTAGGTCGGCCGGTACCAACGCGGGGGACGGCCCGTCACCGCCGTGAGCACGTCGACCGATTCGGCCAGGTCGCGGGCGATCCAGCCCGGCGAGCGCAGCAGATGGTGCTCGTGGTGCTGGCCGTGGGACCCGACGGCGTGCCCCCGCCGCAGGATCTCCTGCACCAGTGCGGGATGGGCGGCCGCCTGGGAGCCGAGGACGAAGAACGTCGCCCGCATGCCGAGCTCGTGGAGCAGGTCGAGCGTGCGCGGCGTGGCGTCGGGGTCGGGGCCGTCGTCGAAGGTGAGGGCGAGGACGGGCCGGTCGTCGGGACCGCGCCACCGGCACCAGCCGTTCGGCAGCGCCCGCAGGGGGACCGGCGACCACTGCCCGAGGACGCAGACACTCGGCAGGTAGTGCGCCAGCGCGGCCATCCCCGCGCTGCCGAGCGCCCACGTCGCGCCGTGCCTGGCGCGGCGAGCCTGGTGTGCCGCCAAGCGTCCCTCCCCGGACCGAGCCCCCTGACCACGCTAACGGCCCCGAGGCTCAGGCGACGCCGATCTCGGTGCCGGGTTCGGACTCGGGCACCACCTCGACGGTGCCGGCCCGGACGTGGTCCCGGTTGTGCCGCCACCGGGTGACGGCCGATGCGGCCACGGTCGCCACCGCCCCCACGGCGAGCGCCACCCGGGGGCTCGTCGTCTGCGAGATCCAACCGACGAGGGGACTGCCGATCGGCGTCGTGCCCAGGAAGGCGATGGCGTACAGGGCCATGACCCGGCCCCGCATGGACGGTTCCGCCCGCAGCTGCAAGGTGGCGTTGGCGGTGGCGATGAAGGCGATGGAGAAGGCACCCATGGGCACGATGACGACGAGCGCGACCGGCAGCGTCGGACTCAGGGCCACGACCAGGATGAGGACACCGAAGGCGAGTCCGATGGCGGTGAGCCGGTGGATGTTGGGCCGGTTCCGGGCCGCCACCAGCAGGCCGCCGAGCACGGCGCCACCTCCCATGAGAGAGGTGAGGGCCGAATAGACACCCGCTCCCCCGTGGAACGTGAACTTGGCGAACAGCGCCAGCACGACCTGGAAGTTGTAGGCCAGCGTGCCCACCACGGCGACGAGCAGGAGCGGGTCGCGCAGGCCCGGCGTGCGCCACACGTAGCGGAGCCCGGCGCGCAACTGGCCCCTGGCCCGGGCCACCGGTTGCGACGGCTCGAGCTCATGGCGCCGCATGAGGGCGAGACCGGCGATCACGGCCAGGTAGGACGCGGCGTTCACCTCGAAGCAGACCGCCAGTCCCACCGAGGCGATGAGCGCCCCGCCGATGGCGGGCCCGATCACGCGGGCGCCGTTCATGACGACGCTGTTGAGGCTCACCGCGTTCGGAAGGTCCTCCCGGCCGACCATCTCGAGGACGAAGGTCTGACGGGCCGGGTTGTCGATCAGGTTGACGAACCCGAGCAGGGTGGCCAGCAGGAAGACGTGCCAGAGCCGCACCGCGCCGCTGGCTGTGAGGAGGCCGAGCACCAGGGCGAGGACGCCGGCGGCGGTCTGCGTCGCGTAGAGCAGGCGCCGCTTGTCCACCCGGTCGGCGACGAGGCCCCCGTAGGTGCCGAAGAGGAGCATGGGAAGGAACTGCAGCGCCGTCACCAGCCCGAGGTCCACGCCCTGGCGGGCGGGAGCCGCCAGGCGCAGCACCAGCCAGGCCTGGGCCACCGACTGCATCCACGTACCACTCACCGACACGATCTGGGCGAGGAAGTAGAGCCGGTAGTTGCGCACTCGCAGGGAACGGAAGGTCTCCGAGGTGAAGCGGCGCAGCGGGCTCATGCCTCCTCCACCAGCCGTTCGAGCAGGTTGACGAGGTCGGCGAGCCGGGCCCGCTCGTCCTGCGACAGCCGGCGCAGGCGGCGCACGAGCACGGCGTTGCGCATCGAACGGATGCGCTGCAAGGTGCGCCGCCCTTCGGCGGTGACGCCGACCCGCACGATGCGACCGTCGGCCGGATCGAGGCAGCGCTCGAGCATCCCGGCGCGCTCGAGGGCGTCGACCATGCGGGTCATGCTCGGGGGCTGGACCTGCTCGGCCGCGGCCAGCTCACCGAGCGTCGGGTTGCCGAGCCGGCCCACCGTGGCCAGGGCCGAGATCTGCGACGGGGTCAGGCCCCCGGCGACCTGTTGGCGCAGCGCCCGGTAGAGCCGGGTGACGCCCAGCCGGAGCCGGGCCGCGAGCTCGGCCTCGGTGACGGTGCCGGGCGCGTCGGGGACGAGGGTCATCGTTCGCCATTCTAATTAGGATTGCTAACGAATGGCGCGCCGACCACGGCGGGGGAACGGCGGGTTCCTGGAGGCGACGGGCTCCGGTGCCCGGCGCCCGCTCAGGAGAACTTCGGGACGTAGCCCCCCTGGCCGAGGGCGGCACTCTCGAAAGGGTCGGCGGTCTCGTCGACACCGCCGATGACCTCGGTCACCCAGGGGAGACGGCCCCGCAGGATCCGCTCCACCCCTCCCTGCAGGGTCGACGACGAGATGGCGCACGAGCTGCACGCCCCTTGGAGCTGGACCTCGACCACGCCGGTGTCCACGTCGAAGGAAACGAGCTGCAGGTCTCCTCCGTCGGCCTGGACGGCAGGACGCATGAGATCGACCAGCTCGCGGAGCTGTGCTTCGCGCTCGGCCTTCGTCTCCTCGGTGGTGTCGCTCACCCCTCCATTCTGCCGTGTCGCCGGTCGCGACGTGTCATCCACAGTTCACGGGCCGTTGGCCGGAAATGGGGATTGGAACACCCCCCCACGGGTGACGTATGGGGGGTCGA
>DASRBM010000117.1:0-2808 GCA_035653635.1 Acidimicrobiales bacterium
GGCGGACACGACTTCCACGCCCCACCCGCACGTGCACCCGGCGGTCCACGTGCCCTTGCGCCGTCGCACGTCGGTGTCGTGCCGTTGTGCGTGCTCCGCGTGCCGGGCGGCAGGTCGGGCCATGGTCGCCACTGTTCCCCGTGCGGGGTCGGGCGAACCCACCCCGGTCAGCTCCCGTCACCCCCGGTCGCCGTCACCGCCGGCTGTCCGAGCAGCTCGGTAACCGAATCGGCCGCGTCCACCATGAGGTCGGTCTCCGACAGCACCAGACCGGCGGCCGGCGAGCGGTCCCCGTCGAGCGCACGCCGCAGTGCCTCGTGCTCGGCCCGCAGCCGGCGGGGCTCGACCGGTGCCGCTCCCGCGTCGCCCCGCAGGTGGGCGGCATCGGCTGCGAGGCTCTCGTCGAGCAACCGCGCCAGTCCGCCGAGCGCCGGGAGCGGCATGGCGCCGGCCGGCGGCAGGTTGGCGTGCAGCGTCAGGGCACCGAGCGCCAGCCGGCGCGAGGCGGCGGCAACGGCCGTGGCACGGTCCTCCTCCATCCCGCCGCGGTGCCGGGCCGGCTCCCCGGCCAGGCGCTGCAGCGATGTCTCGGTGTTCGACCGCTCCCGCCGGGCCGCGTCGCGCAGGCCCTCGAGGCGCGGCCGAGCGGCGGAGGCGGGATCCTCGAAGACGGCGAGCAGGACCGCCACGTAACGGCGTTGCGCCTCGAGCAGACGGGCGAGCTGCTCGCCGACCAGGCGCGACTCCCATGTCGGCCACGCCAGGTAGACGACCAGTGCGAGCCCGCCGCCGAGCAGGGTGTCCACCACGCGGTCGTCCACCGTGGTGATCGCCGGCAACCGGGCGAAGGCCAGCAGGAACACGACGTAGGCCGTCACGCAGATGGAGAACAGCAGGTAGTTGGCGCGCACCACGCTGTAGCCGAGGAGCACGCTCCCGGCGAAGAGCACGGTGAGCCCGGCGGTTCCCGGTCGGAGCCAGGCCACGAGCAAGGTGGCGAGCACCGCCCCGCCCATGGTTCCGACCAGGCGGCTCACCCCGCGGACCATGGTGGTGGCGAAGTCGGGTCGGAGGATGACGAGGGCGGTGAGCCCGATCCAGTAACCCCGGGCGAACCCTCCGAGATGGGCGATGGCGGCCGCCGCGGCCAGGGCCAGGCCGAGGCGCACCGCGTGCCGGAAGGCCGAAGAGTTCCACGACACGTTGACGACAAGCGTCTGCCCGGCGGCAGCCAGCCAGGCACGGCGGGCGGTCGGCGTGCGGTGATAGCGCTCGCCGTGGACGGGCTCACCGGTGCCGAGGCCGGCGGCCGCGATGCGCTGTGCACTGCGCACCTGGCCGGCGAGCATCTGGACGTTGACGGCCATCTCGGTGGACGCCCATCGGGGACGGGCTCCATCGAGCGCCTGCACCACGACGTCGGGGGACGGGCGGGGAGGGGGATGCTCGGGCTCGGCGCGTTCGCGCATGGCGTCGGCCACGCCGTCGAGGGCGCCGGCCACGGTGGTGAGGAAGAAGGTGTAGCTGTCGCGCCACGGCGTCGGCGCGTCGAGCATGGCCTGCAGGCGGCCCAGCGCGGCCAGATGCAGGCGCGCCCGCCCGAGCTCGTCGAGCAGGCCGCCGAAGGCCTCGACCCGCTCGGTGCGGCCGAAGGGCCGCGGGTCGCGCAGCACCGCCCGGGCGTCGTCGTAGGCGGGGTCGGGTGCGCTCAACGTGCCGCCGGCTGCCACGGCGCGGCAGTAGGCGGCGGCGGAACCGTAGGCGGCCGCCACGGCGGCGCGTTCGGCCCGGTACCCCTGCAGCGGCCACAGCGCGGCCACGAGCAGGGTCTGGAGCACACCGCCGGCGAGCACCATGGCGGCGCGCACGAGCGCCTGCGTGGGGGTCATGGGGAATGCCGACACCACGAGCACTGCCACCGCCCACTGCAGGCCCACGACGAGGGCGCCGGGCCCGAGGACCACGAGCATGCCGGCCAGCACGCCCCAGATCCCATCGACGGCGATGGTGGCGGCGTCCGACGGCTGCGCCAGTGCACCGACGAGGGTGGACACGGCCATGCCGACGGCGACGGTGAGCATGAACGTGGCTCGGGACCGGTACGTCCCCTGGAAGGCGGCGAACCCTCCGGACAGTGCGCCGATGGCCGCGGCCAGCCCGTTGGCCACCGACCCGGCCGCGATGCCGACGGCGAGGGGGACCACCACGCCGACCGTGTTGCGCACGGCGGCGGCGACGTCCACCTGGTTCCGGGCGATGCGCAGCGAGCCGCGCAGCACCGCCGACCAGTGCGCCGGCAGGTGCGGGCGCCGCATCACGGCCGTCAGGGGGCGCCCTCGGCGATGAGGGCGGCCAGGGCGCCTTGATCGACGTGGGACTCGATGGCGTCGGCGATGGCGTCGAACCGGGCCAGGCGCGCGGCGGCGAAGGATCCGGTCGACATCGCCACCTGCTTGCCCCGCCGTACGGCGACGTCGGCCAGGTACCGGCGCCGGAAGTCGTCGTGCTCGAACAGCCCGTGCAGGCTGGTGCCGCGTAGGGCACCGTCGTTGTCGGATGCACCCTCCGCTTCTCCGCCGTGGTCGTCGCAGAAGGTGATCCATGACAGGTCGGAGGAAGCGGGCGTCGGCCGGCCGTGGTGGATCTCGTAGCCCGTGACCGTGGCCCCGAGGGCCAGGCCACGGCGCTGGCGGGTGCACTTGGTCGGCTCGAACACCGTGGTCACGTCGAGCCAGCCGAGACCGTCGACCGTGCCGGCGTCCGACTCGACGCGGTCGACGATGCGGCGGCCGAGCATCTGGTAGCCCC
>DASRBM010000118.1:0-4324 GCA_035653635.1 Acidimicrobiales bacterium
CGCGCCCGGTCCCCACCTGCAGGCCGATGAGCACGAACCCGGCGTGGTTGATCGAGGAGTAGGCGAGCATGCGCTTGACGTCGCGCTGGACGAGGGCGACGACGGCACCGAGCACGAGCGTGATGGCGGCGATCACCCACACGGCCGGCTGCCAGTCGCTGCGCAGCAGCCCGAACGACGACACGAAGACCCGGAGGAAGGCGGCGAATCCGCCGGCCTTCGCCACCGCGGCCATGAAGCCGGTCACCGGCGTGGGCGACCCCTGATAGACGTCGGGCGTCCAGAGGTGGAAGGGCACGGCCGCCACCTTGAAGCCGAACCCCACGAGCAGCAGTGCCACCCCGGCGAGGAGCAGACCGTCGTGGAGCAGGACGTTGCGGGCCAGATAGTCGGCGATCTGGGGCAGGTTGGTCGTGCCGGTGGCGCCGTAGGTGAGGGCGATCCCATAGACGAACACGGCCGAGGAGAACCCACCGAGCACGAAGTACTTGATGCCGGCCTCCCCCGACGCCTGGCGACGGGAGTTGAAGGCGGCGAGCACGTACAGGGCGATGGAGAGGATCTCCAGGCCGAGGAAGACGACGATGAGGTCGTTGGCCGAGCCCATGATCACCGCGCCCGAGGCGGACACGAGCATGAGCACCTGGAACTCCGGTCCCCGCACGTCCTCGCGGCGGAGCCACGTGTCGCCGACCAGTGCAGCGAGGAAGGCGGCGCACGACACGAGGACAGCCACCAGGGCGCTGAAGCCGTCCTGGACGACGGCCCCGTCGATGGCCACGTGCGCCTCGTGGTTGCGCACGTCCACCCACTGGGTGAGCGACACCGACAGGCTGCCCAGCGCGGTGAGGACGGTGAGCCCGGTGACCGTGGAGGGCGACAGGTTGCGCCGGGTGAGGGCCGAGGCCCCGATGATGGCGACCGCCCCACCGAGGAGCACGAGGACGGGCAGGATCGACAGATAGGCGATCTTGGGCAGTACCAGGGGCGTCGTGGCCACGGCGAGCGCGCTCATCGCTTGCCTCCCGACGCAGTGGCCCCGCCCACGTCGACCCGGGGCTGGGAGGTCCCCGTCGAGTGCTCGACCTGGTTGACGAGGCGCTGGACCGAAGGGGTGATGCGGTCGAGCACGGGCTTCGGGTACACGCCGAGGAACCCGATGACGAGCACGAGCGGCAGCACCACGATGCCCTCGCGCCACGACAGGTCGCGGGTGGTGGCCGTGGCCGCGTCCGGCTCCTGGTGGAAGGCCTGCTGGTAGGCCCACAGCAGGTACAGC
Source organism: Acidimicrobiales bacterium (assembly GCA_035653635.1). GTDB lineage: Bacteria > Actinomycetota > Acidimicrobiia > Acidimicrobiales > UBA8190 > DASRBM01. The sequence goes on from DASRBM010000118.1 coordinate 1,280, forward strand.
GCGGCGAGCACGACCCCGCCGGTGGCCACGACCGCCCACCAGCGGTGGCTCAGGAAGGTGCCGAGGAGCACGAGGAATTCGCCGACGAACCCGTTGAGCCCGGGCAGGCCGAGGGCGGCCATGAGGGCGACGGTGAAGACGGCGGCCAGCACCGGAGCCGGACGCTGCAGACCCCGCAGGGCGGACGTGTTCCACGTGCCGCGGCGCTCGTAGACCCAACCGATGACGATGAAGAGCACGGCGATGATGAGCCCGTGGTTCACCATCTGCAGCACCCCGCCAGTGACGCCCTGGGTGGTGAGGGCGAAGGTGCCGAGCACGACGAACCCGAGGTGCGAGAGCGACGAGTAGGCCACGAGGCGCTTCAGATCCCGGGTGGCACATGCCACCACCGCCCCGTAGAGGATGCCGACGACGCCGAGGGTGAGCAGGAGCGGGGCCAGGTCGTGCACGGCCCGCGGGAACAGCGTCAGGTCGAAGCGGATGATGCCGTAGGTGCCCATCTTGGCCATCACCGCGGCCAGGATCACGGCCCCGCTCGTGGGCGCCTCGGCGTAGGCGTCAGGTGACCACGTGTGGAACGGGAAGATCGGCGCCTTCACGGCGAAGGCGGCGGTGAAGGCCAGGAAGAGCAGCACCTGCGACGAGGTCCCCAGATGGGTGCGGGTGAGATCGACGAGGTCGAAGGTGAGCGTCCCCGTCTGGTGCTCGTGGATGAAGGCGACGGCCACGATCCCGACGAGCAGGAAGGCGGAGCCGAGGAAGGTGTAGACGAAGAACTTGATCGCCGCGTAGTTGCGGCGGGCGAAGCCCCAGCCGGTGATGAGGAAGTACACGGGCACGAGCGTCAGCTCGAAGAAGAGGAAGAACAGCACCAGGTCGAGGGACACGAAGCTGCCGAGGCAGCCGGCCTCGAGCAGCAGCAGCCACGCCACCCGGTTGCGGCGGTCACCCCCTTCGCGCCCGGCGAAGAGCACCAGAGGGAACAGCAGCGTCGCCATGAGCAGCAGGAACAGCGAGATGCCGTCGACGCCGAGGTGCCACGAGATGCCGAGGTTGGCCGCCCACACGTGGCGGCTCACGAGTCGGAAGCCGCCGTCGCCGGCCTGGTACCGCACGGCGATGGTGACGGCCAGGGCCAAGGTGGCCAGCGTGGCCAGGATGCCGATCCAGTCCACGAGGCGGCGCTGCAGGGTGGCACCGAGCGTGCGCGGCACGAGGGCGGCCACCACTGCGCCGCCGGCGGGCAGCAGGACGAGGACGGTCAGGAAGGGGAAGGCGGTGTCGTGCGTCATGACTCGTTCCACATAGCGGCGCGCCTCACGACCACGCCCGGCTGGCCATGAAGGCGAGCAGCACCACCGCGCCGACCACGATGCCGAGCGCGTACTGGCGCACGTAGCCGGTCTGGACCCGCCGGAGTCCGGTGCCGGCGAGGCGGGCCAGCCGGCCCACACCGTTCACGGCGCCGTCGATGACGCGGTTCTCGACGACCGTCGCGGTGAAGGCGGCCATCGCCTGTCCCGGCCGGCCGATGAGGGCGTCGTAGATGTCGTCGAGGTACCACGAACGCTGGAGGACGGCCGGCTCCAGGGCGGGGCGCTCGGGACGCCGCGTCCACAGCGGGAAGGCCACCGCCAGGCCGAGCACGGCCACCGCCGCGTCGACCACACCGAGCACCCACTGGGTGGCACCGGACTGGTGGGCGTCGTAGAGCCGGGCCCCGAAGACCGGTCCGAGCCACCGCAGCGGCGCCCACGAGGGATGCCAGGGAAGGTTGAGCAGCCCGCCGACGAACGAGAGGATCGCCAGCACGACGAGCGGCAGGGCCATGACCCACGGCGCCTCGTGCGGGAGCCCGCCGTGGCCGCCATGGGCGCCGGTGCCGACGTCGGCACCGTGGTCCGGCTCGGGGCTGTGCCCCCCGGTGGCGTGGCGGGCCGGTCCGGCCTGCAGGACCTCGCGCCAGCGGTCGTCGCCCCAGAAGGCGAGCGCGCTCAGCCTGGTCATGTAGTACGCCGTGAGCGCGGCGGTGGCGAGCCCGAAGGCCCACAGGACGGGGAACCGGGCGAAGGCGTTGTCGAGGACGTCGCCCTTGGCCCAGAAGCCGGCCAGGGGCGGGATGCCGGCGATGGCCAGCCACCCGACCACGAACGTGACCGTGGTGAGCGGCATGTAGCGGCGCAGGTTGCCCATGCGCTTCAGGTCCTGCTCGTTGTCGAGCCCGTGGATGACCGATCCGGCGCCGAGGAAGAGCAGGGCCTTGAAGAAGGCGTGGCTCAGCATGTGGAAGATGGCGGCCCCGAAGGCGGCCGAGCCCACCCCGAGGAACATGTAGCCGAGCTGGGAGACGGTGGAGTAGGCGAGGACCCGCTTGATGTCGTCCTGGGCGCAGGCGACAGTGGCGGCGTAGAAGGCGGTGACGGCGCCGAGGATGGCGATGACGGTGTAGGCGGCCGGGGACACCGACAGGATCGGGTTGACCCGGGTCATGAGGTACACGCCGGCGGTGACCATGGTGGCGGCGTGGATCAGGGCCGAGACCGGGGTCGGGCCCTCCATGGCGTCGGGCAGCCACGAGTACAGGGGCAGCTGGGCCGACTTCCCGACGGCGCCGAGGAGCAGCAGCAGGGAGATGGCCAGGGCGGTGGTGTGCGAGAGCGGCGAGGGCCCGCCCAGGTGGGTGAACACGGTCCGGTAGTCGAGGGAGCCGAAGTGGCCGACGACCAGGAACATGGCCAGGAGGAATCCGAAGTCCCCCATGCGGTTGACCACGAAGGCCTTCTTGGCGGCGGTGGCGGCGGTGTCGCGTTCGAACCAGAACCCGACCAGGAGGTACGAGCAGGTGCCGACCCCCTCCCAGCCCACGAAGGTGAACAGGAAGTTCCCCCCCAGGACCAGCACCACCATGGAGAAGACGAACAGGTTCAGGTAGATGAAGAACTTGGAGTAGTCCCGGTCCTTCTTCATGTACCCGATGGAGTACAGGTGGATGAGCGCGCTGACGCCCGTGACGAACATGCACATCGTCATGGAGAGGGGGTC
>DASRBM010000119.1:0-2840 GCA_035653635.1 Acidimicrobiales bacterium
GCAGCCGGCGGACGCGGCCGCCCGCAGTGCGGCGAGATAGGCGTCCTCGTCGTCCCCGACGCGTCCGAGGTCGACGGCGGGGAAGCCGTCCCCGGTCAGCAGTCCGAGCAGGGTGGCCCGGTTCGTGTCGCGGATGCGACCGCTGCCGGCGCCGTCCCGTTCTCCGACGAGTTCGTCGCCGGTCGAGAGCACCCCCACGCGGGGCCGGGGGACGACCGCGACCTCGTCCTCGCCGAGGCCGTGGAGGAGCCCCACGTGGGCGGGGCCGACGCGATCACCGGCGTGGAGCACCATGTCGCCTACGGCCACGTCCTCACCGGGACGGCGCACGTGCCGGCCCGCCCGCAGCGCCGTGCCCACCACCACCTTGGCGCCGTCGATGGTCAGCGTCGTCTGCTCCACGGGGCACACGGCGTCGGCGCCATCGGGAACCGGCGCACCGGTCATGATGCGCACGGCCTGTCCTGCGCCGAGGACAGCCGTGGCGCGCTCGCCGGCCATGACGGCCCCGACCACCTCGAGGGTCACGCCCGGATCGGTGCAGTCGGCGGCCCGCACGGCGTAGCCGTCCATGGCCGAGTTGGCGAAGGCGGGGAGCGCGGCCCGGCTGCGCACGTCGGCCGCCGCCACCAGCCCCAGCGCGGCCGTCACCGGCACCACCACCGGTGCAAGTGGGGCGCAGGCATCGAGCACCTTCGTCTGGGCCGCCGCCAGCTCGACGAGCGGCCGCTCCGGGTCGTCGTGACTCACGGGCGGCGCGACATGGCCGCGTCGTGGGTGCAGCTCGACCAGTCCTCTCCGCCGGCCCATCGTTCGAACTTCCACAGCGGCACCGTCCGCTTCACCGTGTCGATGAGGAACGCCGCTGCCGCGAAGGCGGCGTCGCGATGGGCCGAGCACGCCGCCACCACGACGGCGTCGTCGCCCACGTGCAGCTCCCCCGCGCGGTGGATGGCCGCGGCGCGCCGTACCTCTGGCCACCGCCGACGCGTCTCGGCCACCGCGGCGGCCAGCCGGGGCACCACCCAGGGCTCGTAGGCCTCGTAGTGCAGCGCGTGCACCCCGTCGCGTCCGGGGCTGTGGTCGCGCACCGACCCGGTGAAGACGACGTTGGCCCCGCACGCGGGATGACGCACCCACTCGTGGACGGCGCCGACCGGAAGGGTCTCGAACGACAGCGCCACCCAGTCGTCGCCGGCCGGCTCGGCGAGCGCGCGCGTCATCGCCCGCTCTCGGGGGGACGGGATCGGGCCCAGGACCCTGAGCGGCCCCCGGATTTGTGCCACAGGGCGACCTCGTCGACGAAGAGCCGGTCGGGCCCGCCCCGGCCGACGAGCGACAGGGCCGCCACCGTGCAGGCCGTGAGCGCCTCCATCTCGACGCCCGTGCGGGCCACCACCGTCGTCTCCGCCGTGATCTCGACACCGTCGTCACATCGGCGGATCTCGAGGCGCACGTCGTCGAGGGGGAGGGGATGACACAGCGGCACCAGCCGGCCGGTGCTCTTGGCCGCCTGCACCCCGGCCACCTTCGCCTCGGCGAACTCGTCGGCGCCGCCCGGCACGCGGCCACCGTCACGGGCGCGCACCACGCAGCGGGCCACGGCCCGGCGCAGTGTGGGCGCCTTGCCGGTCACGTCGACCATCCGGGCCCGGCCGTCGCGGCCCACGTGGCTGAACGGTCGTACCGGCGCCATCGGGTCGGCGCCTACCCCCGTGACGGGCCGGTCACACCCCCGCCCACCGGCGCCCGAGGCGGGGGCGGGCGGGGGTGGATGCGGGCGGGCCGGGCGGGGGACCGGCCCCGGGGGGGCTACTGCGGGGGTCCGCTGGCCAGCGTCACCGAGGTGGTGGCCTGCTGGCCCGAGGTGTTCAGGTAGGTCACCGATACCGCCTTGCCGGGCTTCTCGAGGACCATCACGTTGGTGAGCGACTCGGCCGAGGTCACCGGGTGCCCGTCGAGCGACGTGATGACGTCGCCGGGGACGAGTCCCGCCTGGGCGGCGGCGCCTCCGCTCACGAGGCCGACGATGGTGGCGCCGTTGGCCGAGGAGCCACCCCCGCCGAACAATCCGCCGCCGTTGGCCGACGCCGATTCCACCTCGACCCCGAGGAATGCGGTGGGCCCGACGTGCACGGTCCCCACCGATGTGCCCGACTCGATCTGTCGCACCACCGACAGCGCCGCGTTGATCGGGATGGCGTACCCCTGGCTCGACGGCGACTGGAACTGGTATCCGGAGGTGGCGGCGGTGTTCATGCCGATGACGCGGCCGTTGCTGTTCACGAGGGCGCCGCCGGAGTCACCGGAGACGATGTCGGCGTTCGTCTGGATGAGGCCGGTCAGCTGCTCGGACGTGCCCGTGGCCTCGTCGCTCGCCGTGATCGTCTGGTTGAGGGCCGTGATGGAGCCGCCGGCGTAGCTCGGCGTGCCCCCGGCTCCCTCGGCGTTGCCCACCGCCACCACGCCCTCGCCCACGCTCAGGGTCGAGGAGTTGCCGGTGGTGACGGTCTGCAGTCCCGACGCGCCGGTCATCTGCAGGACGGCCACGTCATGCGAGCGGTCGTAGCCGACCACGGTGGCGCCGTAGGTGCGGCCGTTGCCGACGTCGGTGACGCTGATCTTGGTGGCGCCCTCGATGACGTGGTTGTTCGTGAGCACCTCGCCGTCCGGCGTCAGCACCATGCCGGTGCCGGCACCGACGGCGGGCTGACCGTTGATGGTGAGCTGGGTGTTGACGTCGACGAGCCCGGGGTCGACGCGCTGGGCGATGGCCTGGGCGTCCTGGGGGGATCCCGCTCCCGGCGTGGTGGACGCGGGGGTCTGGGCGGCCGGGGTCT
>DASRBM010000120.1:0-4257 GCA_035653635.1 Acidimicrobiales bacterium
TCATCGGGTTCTTCGCGATGGCGTCCGTGGCGATGGTCGGGCAGGCAGTCATCACACACCGGGTAATGGAGCACCTGGAAGGAAGGACCTCCACGAACGGGCAGTCCCTGCAGGCGATCATGCCCAAGTTGGGCACCATCGTCGCCTGGGCGTGCGTCTCGCTCACGGTCGGAACCCTGCTTCGTTCCATGGAGCGGGGAAGAGGCGTCCTCGGGCTGTTGGCCCGCATCGTTGCCGTCATGGCCCTCATCGCCTGGTCGGCCCTCACCTTCTTCGTCGTGCCGGTCATCTTGTTCGAGGGCCTCTCCACCGGAGCGGCGATCAAGCGCTCCGGTGAACTCGTCAAACGGAGTTGGGGCGAGGGCGTGGTGGGAGTCGGCGCTCTCAACATCGTCTTCACCCTTGCCACCCTCGCCGCCTTCTTTCTGTGCGTCGTTCTGGCGGCGGCACATGCGGTCGTGCTGGCCGTCATTGTGCTCTTCGTTGCCATCGTCGGCCTGAACCTCCTCGCATCGGTGGCTTCGCCCGTCTTCACGGTCGCGCTCTATCGCTATGCCACTACCGGTCAAGTCGTGCTGGGTTTCGGCCAGGAGGACTTCGCGGCAGCCTTCCGCCCGAGCCGGCGCCGCGCTGCACTCTGAGCCGGTCTGCCGGCCGCTGACCCGGGTAGCGACGTCTTCGGAGAAAGGGCATCAAATGAAGAGGGCAGTCGCTCTCCTCGCCGTCTCGGCGGGCGCCGTCACCCTTTCGGGCTGCGGATCCTCGTCGTCTTCGTCTCAGGGCATCACATCGCAGTCGCCCGCGGCGGGAACGCGTCAGATCACCATCTACGGTCTGGCGCCTGGGACCACCGAGCCGCAGACCGCCCTCGGCGAAGACGCCGCGACAATCAGGCGAAGACTGCAGATGCTCGGTCTCAGCGGAAGCTCGGTCACGGTGGCGGGCAACGACATCCAGGTGAGCACCAGTCCGCTGTCGGCGGCTCAGAGCGCATTCGTGGGAACGACCGGGAGCGTCCTGTTCCGCCCCGTCCTGTGCTTCGCGGACCCGAGGCCCCCAGGCGCAGTGTCCAACGCCGTCAGCCTCCCGACGGGCTGCTCGGCGCCCGTCTACGAGTCGAGCGCAGCCAATCTCTCCGTGGACATCCGGTCCGGAGTCCCCGCTCACCCGGTGAGTCCGGATCCCGTGCTGACCGACCTTCCGAGTTCCACGCCTGACTTCGACGCGACGCACCCGACGGTGTCCGTTCTCCTGCCTGCAGGGCCGTCCCCGGGAAACCAGGATCTGCGCTACCTCCTGGGCCCCGCCGGCGTGGACGGGTCCTCCATCACCAAGGCCCGGGTCGAACACCAGTCAGGTGCGTGGACGGTTCTGGTCGACTTCTCGTCAGACGGTGCCCGGGCTTGGGACCGGTTGGCCGAGCAGCAGTTCCATGCGTACGTCGCGGTGGACGTCGACGGGGTCGTGTTTTCCGCGCCCCTCGTGCAGCCGACGAACACCTCCTTTACCTCCTTCCTCGGTGAGGTGCAGATATCGGGAGCGCTCGACCAGAGCGGTGCCGCCAGGCTGGCGGAGCTCATCGACTCCGGTCCACTGGCCGTACCGCTGGTCGAATACAGCAGGTCGCTCCGGCCCTGACGAGCTCACGGTTGTCGCGGAAGCAAGCGTAGGGAAGACCTACCCCTGGAGCTCCCTCCTTCCCTCCTCCACCATGCGACATACCCGGTGATGCCGGAGATTCGAGGAGGGATCGCACATGTCGCGACGCACGGAACGCAACGTCCGGAGACAACCACTCAAGCCTTGGGCCCGCGCGCTCTTAGCGCTGGGCGTCGGAGCACCTCTGGGCGTCACCGCCGTTGTGCTCGCGGTGCCAGCCGGTGCCGTCGCCGGATTCAGCACGGCGGCCACCCTCAATGTTCGCTCCGCACCTTCCACCGCAGCCTCGATCCTCGAGCGGATCCCCGCAGGCACTGCGATCGATATCGCCTGCCAGACGACAGGCACGAACATCAGGGGCAGTGGTGTGTGGGACAAGCTGAGCGACTACGGCGCAGGCTACGTGAGCGACTTCTACGTCAACGGCACGCCGTATGCCGTCTACGACGCCTCGATTCCCCGCTGCAACGAGGTGCCTCCGCCCTTGCCGCCGCCGGCCCATTCATCCGCGAGGACCATGGGTGCGGTGGCGACGGGCGACTACTTCCCCTGGGGCTGGTGCACGTGGGGCGCCCAGAGCTACGCCCACACAGTGACCGGCTACTACCCCGAAGTGTGGGGCGATGCGTACCAGTGGTCCGCCGAGGCGGAGAGCAAGGGGTGGACAGTGGTGCCCTGGAACGAGCCGCAGGCCCGGTCGATCGTCGTCTGGCAGCCCGGCGTCCAGGGCGCATCCTCAATCGGCCATGTCGCCTTCGTCGACGCTGTGACGGGCAACGAGATCCATCTCGTGGAAATGAACGGATGGAGCGGATACGGCGGGGGCTTCGGCCACTACGACAGTCGCTGGAGTCCGATCGTGCCGGGGATGAGCTTCATTCTCCTGCCCTGAGGGATACCCCCGCGGCCGGCTGCCTCGTCGGGGACGGGGGGCAAAACCGGGGGTTACGCAGGTGGTGCACCAGCCGAACCGGGACGCAGGTGCGTTTTGTAGCTGCTGCACTGCAAATCGTGAGCAATCTTGTGATTGGCCGCACTGCGTGAGCGGGTCGTCGTTGACAATCCGTTGGCCGTTGCGGCACTGTCGGGAGACGTCCTCGTTAGCGACGAGGGCGGCTGGGCGGAAGGCGGGAGTACATGCCGTTTTGCAGTCAGTGCGGGACCGAGGCGACCTCGGCCGACAAATTCTGTGCCGGCTGTGGGACCAGCCTCGCGTCCGGCGGCAGCTCCGTCTCCTCTTCTCCCGGGTGGCAGCACGGCGCGGGCGCCCCCCACGGGGGCCGGCCCCTGCATCCGCTCCCTCCCCCAGGCGTGTGGATCGTGATCGGTCTCCTTACGGCCTTGGGGGTCTTCGTCCTCATTCCCTCGGCCATCCTCATCAAGGACGCGATCTCCTCGATCACCGCCGATGCGCTGTCTCGGGCGTTCGGGCTCTTCATCCTCGAATTCGCACTCGTGTTCGCCGCCGTCGGTGCAGCATGCCTGGCCATCGTCTGGTTGCTCTTCCTCGGCGACAAGGTCGGTCGCATGCTCGCCGTGATCCTGTGCGCGAGTATCGCCTTGGCCGAGTTGCTCAACAGCACCCGGACGGGATGGGACACGACGGCACTCGTCGTCTCCATCGGCTGCGTCCTCGCCCTCGTTGCCCTTCCCGACTCCCGGGCGTTCTTCTCCAGCGACGACCCACGGCCGGTCGGCGTCGTCGTCACCACCGCTCTCCTCGCGGTGCTCGCGTGGAGTTGGGCGCTTGCCGGCATCATGTTGCTGCCGCTGGGTCGGTACGAGGGAAAGGACGTCGCCTACGGGATTCTCTTCCTGGCGGGGGCGGTCGTGGCGACGATCGTCAACCGACAGCTACGTCTCGGAAACCAGACCGCGCGCATCGTTGCCTCGGTGGTGCTGGTCGCCGTTTCCGTGGTGGACCTCCTCGTCGAACACACCGCAGCCGGAGCCGTCGTGATGGTCGGCCTGGCGGCGGGCGCGATCGGGACCCTCTGGATCCCCGAATCGAGCCGCAACTTCTTCGCCCGCCCCGGGGCCGGCCTGCCGGCGGGATTCGTCTGGCCCTGGCACGTGCGGACAGGTGCGCGGGGCTTCGAGGCGACTGGGCCCGGCCTCACCCGGTTCCGCGCCGCCGCGTTGCAGACCCAACGCCGACCTGTCGGTGGCCCGGCGGCGTACGGGCTCGTCGGAGGAGTGCTCCTGCTCGCCGTCGTCCTCTCCATCTGGTCATATGCGAGCGCGGGAAGTGCCCTGGCGCTCGGCAACAGCGGGAGCTTCGGCTCCCAGGACTACGCAACGACGACGATCCCGTCGTACGGAACCACGACCACGCTCCCGACGGTGAGCGAGGAGGTGACGCACACCTGGACGATCACCGAGGCGGATCCGAACGGAAATACGTTCACCGTCACCCTCGCGGTCGGACAGCCCGAGCCGTACAACACGAGCAATCCTCCGAATGCCGCACAGATCGACGGTGGCGGAGGGGCCATCACCGCGGGGCAGGGATGCTCGCTCTCGCAGGGATCGGACGCCGTCGTGCCGGCTTTGATCACTGCGAACAACCCGAACCCATCCAACACGATGAACGAGGGC
>DASRBM010000121.1:0-8103 GCA_035653635.1 Acidimicrobiales bacterium
CGCCGGGGACGCCGGTCGAGGTGCGCCTCCACGGTGACGACGGCGGCGTCCTGGTGGAGGTGGCCGACAGGGGACCGGGGGTGCCGGCCGAGGACCGCCAGCGGATCTTCGAGCCCTTCCACCGGGCCGACCCGTCACGGACCCGGACCACCGGCGGTGTCGGCCTCGGCCTCGCCATCGTGGCCGCCATCGTGCGCTCGCACGGTGGCGAGGTCGGTGTGCGCACGAACGAACACGGGGGCGCCACGTTCTGGGTGCATCTGCCCGTCGGGGCGCGGGGCGCGCCCCCCACGTTCTCCCCGTCCGCCGATGTCCCGGCCGGTGACATCCCGGCCGGTGACATCGCGCCCGGTGACGTCCCGGCCGCCAACGGTCAACCCGTCGCCATCGACGCGTCGCCGCCGGAGCCGCCGCCTGTCGCCGGGCGCGCTGCGTCCCCGGCCGGGATGCCCGAACCGGGGACGCAGGAACTGCCTTGGCACGCCCCGTAGGGCGCCGGGATCAGCTACCGCAGGCTGCGGTCAGCTGCGAGCTCACCGACTGCAGGAACGACAGGGCGTCCTGAGCGGACGTCAGTCGCTGCTGGTCGCGCGCGGCCGCACTGGTATTGCCGGCGGCCGTGTCGGTCGCCTCACGCTGCTGCAGGTTGGTGATGCGCTGGTCGAGCGCCGTCTCCCTGGTCTGGATCCAGCTCTGCAGGGTGGTGACGCCGGTGCAGAAGGCCGGCGGCGTGGACGGCTGGGCCGGGGTGGTGGCCGTATTGGACGGGGTGAACGTCGACGGCGTCAGGTTCGTCGACGGGGTGTCCGACGACTGCGTGTTCGACGACTGGGTCGACGACGGCTTCAGGTCGGGGGACGTCGTCGTGGTGGTGTCGTCGGTGTCGCTGTCGCGCTGCCGGTCCCGGTTGTCGGAACCGGTCCGGCCGTTGTCACTGGCGTTCGACTGGTCGTTGCCCGAGTCGCTGCTGTTCTGCCAGTTGTCTTCCTGCTGGCCGGACTGGTCCGAGGACTGGGTCCCCGACTGGTCCCGCGACTGGTCGGAGGAGTACTGGCTTCCCGATTGACCCGAGGTCTGGCTCCCGGACTGCGGCCCCTGGTCCTGGCCGCCCGAGGTCCCCCAGGCGAACGCGCTGCCCGCCGTGCCGACGGTCAGGGCACCGCCGAGGATCGTCGTTGCTGCGAGCTTGCCCAACATGTGTAGGTATGCCTCCCTGGACCGTCCCCGCGCCGGGTCCTGTCGACTGGCCGACGCCTCGTTACGCCGACCCCTGCGCCATACCCGACGTGGCCCCGCACCCGACGAGGAACGCGCGATTTCGCCGATTCGTGCCACGGTCCGCGCGTGACCGGGCGGTCTTTTCCCGCGTGTTGTCCGAGTCGTGCGCCGCAGGTGGACCACCGGCATCATGTGGTCGCCCTACGCTCCGACCGTGCGCTTCACAGTGGAGCAGGCGGTGGCGGCACCTCGGCAGGTCGCCGAAGAGGCGCTCGTCGACCCGGACTTCTACGCCACGATGGGCGCCATCGGGCCGATCGGCACACCCGAAGTGCTGCAGCGAGCCGACGACGGGACCCATGTCCGGCTGTCGGTGCGCTACCGGTTCACCGGTCATCTGGCGGCGCCGGCACGAAGGGTGCTCGACCCGGCCAAGATGACCTGGGTCATCGAGTCGTCGCTCGACCGGCAGGCGAACACCGTGGGCTTCGTGATGGTCCCCGACCATTACGGCGACCGGCTCGAGTGCCGCGGCACGTACCGCTTCGAGGACCGGGGCGACCACACGGCGCAGGTCGTCCAAGGAGACCTCGTCGTCCACGTGCCACTCGTCGGCCGGGCGGTGGAGCACGCCATCCTCATGGGCCTGCGCCAGCACCTGGCCGAAGAGGCGCAACTCATCGCCGCCTACGCGGGCCGGCACAGCTGAGCGGGCGCCCGTCCCGACCAACTGCCGCGAGCAGTCCCGGTCCCGGACCGGGACGTGCCTGACGAGGGCGTCAGGGATACGTTGTCGCCATGCGAGCCCTCTACGGCACTCTCGTCGAGCGGTGGTACGTCACCGTGCTGGGACTGGTCTTCCTGTGGCGGGCGGTCAGCCACATGGGTTGGCGCAAGACGCTCCTCTACGGCGTCGTCGCCGTCGGTGTCGGGGCACTGGCCGAGAACGGCTCCGTGCACTTCGGCTTTCCCTACACGACCTACAGCTTCAACTCGGCGCTGCGCGGCAAGGAGGTCTTCGTCGGCTCGGTGCCCCTCATGGTCCCGCTGTCGTACACGTTCATGGGCTACTTCGGCTTCGCCGCCGGCCGCATCCTGGCGAGCAGCCCGTGGCGCACGCGGGGCCGGCGTGTCTGGCACGAGTACCTGCTCGGCGTGATGCTCTCCCTCTGGGCCCTGTGGATCATGGATCCGGTCGCCCGTCTCGGCCCGCGCTGGTTCCTCGGCACGGTCTTCCACTACCGCGGCCCGGGCTTCTGGTTCGGCCTGCCCCTCGGGAGCCAAGCGGGGTTCCTCCTCACCGCCGTCGTCCTCGTCGGAATGCTCACCTACCTGATGCGCGACGAGCCGCAACGCCACGTCGTGCGGTGGCGTGAGCATCCGCACCTCGTCTCGCTCCTCACCTACCAGTGCCAGCTCCTGTGGCTGGCGATCGTGGCCCTCGTGCTCGGCGCGGATGAGATCGGCGGGGCGTTCTTCCTCATCTGGGTGCCGGCGCTGTGCCTGACCGCCGTCACGTGGAGCAACCTGCACGCGGCCGAGGGGGCGGGTGCCGACGAGGCGCTCGGCGCCGCGTCCACGCCGCTCGGCACGGCCGCCGGGCCGGAGGTGGGGAGCAGGGCCGACGTGCCCGCATGACGGCCGGCTCCGACGCGCCGCCGTCGCGCGGTCCTGTCCTCGGCGATCCCGCCTTCTTCGCCGGCGAACCCGATGCCGCGCTCGCTGCGGCGCGGCGCGCGTGCCCGGTGCGCTGGCACGAGGACGGGCAGTTCTGGGCCCTGTGCCGTCACGCCGAGGTGGCGGAGGTGAGCCGCGACCCCGAGCGCTTCTTCTCTTCCGGCGGGGTGCTCATGGCCGACCGGGGCCGGGAGATCGCGGCCCAGGACTCGATCCTCTACCTCGACCCACCTCGCCACGGCCAGTACCGCAAGCTCGTCAACCGCGCCTTCACACCGAGGCGGGTGGCGGACCTCGAGCCCCGGATCCGGCAGATGACAGCCGAACTGCTCGATGCCATCGACCCGGCACAGGAGGTGGACGTGGTCGACGCCCTCACCGCCCCGCTCCCGCTGTGGGTGATCGCCGAGCTCCTCGGCCTGCCGGCCGCCGACCGGGCGGACTTCCGCCGCTGGTCCGATGCCGTCATGGCTGCCGCCACCGACCTGACCGAGGACAACGCGCTGCTGGCACTTGAGCTGTTCGGCTACTTCGAGGGGCATCTGGCGGAGCGGGTGGACGCGCCCCGCGACGATCTGCTCACGGCACTGGTGCAGGCGGAGGTGGACGGCGAGCGGCTCAGCCGCCAGGACCAGCTGGGCTTCTGCATGACCCTGCTCGTGGCCGGCAACGAGACCACGCGGGCACTGCTCACCGGCGGCCTGCTCGCTCTGGCCGAGGAGCCGGCGCAGCGGGCGCAGCTCGCCGCCGACGCGTCCGGCCTCCCGGCGGCGGTGGAGGAGATGCTGCGCTGGGTCACGCCGATCATGGCGATGGCCCGCACCGCGGCCCACGACACCACGGTGGGCGGCACCGCCGTCCGCAAGGGGGACTACCTCGTCATGGTGTACGGCGCCGCCAACCGCGACGAGGACGTCTTCGGCCCCGACGCGGAGCGGTTCGACGTGACGCGGGCGCCGAACCCGCACCTCGCCTTCGGCTTCGGCGAGCACTTCTGCATCGGAGCGTCGTTGGCCCGGCTCGAGGCCAGGGTCGTCTTCGACGAGGTGCTGCGCCGCTGGCCCGGCTACGCCGTGACGGGCCAGGCGCGGCGCGCGCCCTCGACCCTGCTGCGCCAGATCACCCACCTTCCGGTCCGCTTCGCCGGCTGAGTGCAACGCCTGCCCCTCTCGTCGGCGCGTCGGGTCCGTAGGATCGCCTCGTGACCGACGGGCTCGGCGTCCCTTCGATCGGGTTCGTCCCGCTGTTCGCCCCTCCCGCCTCTCGCGGGGAAGGCCACATCGTCTCCGTGCGGGACCGGGGTGTGCGCTTCGACGAAGGCGCTGTTCCCGACGGGGCGCTGTATCTGGGTCAGCTCGACGGCCGCGCCTGCTGGGCCGTGCGGCGCGACGACGAAGCCGACGGCGCCTTCACCGATCTCTACCTGTTGTGGTCCGCCGTGGGCGAGGTCCGGTGGGCGGTCGCCGGACGCGCCGTGCAGCTCCTCGAGTGGGCCGACACCCACCGGTTCTGCGGGCGCTGCGCCACCCCGACGGAGCCGGCGCCGCACGAACGGGCCATGCGCTGTCCGTCGTGCGGGCTCGTCGCCTTCCCGCGCCTGGCGCCGGCGGTGATCACCCTGGTGGAGCACCCCGACGGCCGGGCCCTGCTCGCCCGCAACGTCGGCTTCCCGGTCGCCATGTACTCGTGCCTCGCCGGCTTCGTGGAGCCAGGGGAGACGCTCGAACAGGCCGTCGCCCGCGAGGTGCGCGAGGAGGTCGGGGTCGAGGTGGGCGACATCACCTATGCCGGCAGCCAGCCCTGGCCGTTCCCGCACTCGCTCATGATCGGCTTCACCGCCCGCTACCGCTCGGGGGAGATCGTCTGCGCCGAGGACGAGATCGCCGACGCGGCCTGGTTCTCACGCGACGCCCTCCCAACCATCCCGCCCGGCATCAGTATCGCCCGCCGCCTCATCGACGCCTGGCTCGCCCGCGGCTGACGCCGCGGCGACCGTCAATGCGGCACCAGTTGCTCGACCGGCACCGGTGGCCGCTCGATCGCAGGTCCGGCCGCGTCCGGCGCGCGCACATCGGGCTCGGGCGTCACCGCGGACGGCCGACGCTCCAGGAACCCGAGCCAGCGCGGCAGGTACCAGCTGTGGCGGCCGAGGAGGGCCATGGCGGCGGGGAGCAGCACGATGCGCACCACGGTGGCGTCGATGAATACCGCCGAGGCGAGTGCCACCCCGAGCTGCTTGAAGTCGACCTCGCTCAACGTGGCGAAGACGGCGAAGACGGCGACCATCACGAGCGCCGCGCTCGTGATCACCCCGGCGGTGCTCGTGATGCCGACCTTCACGGCGTCCACTGGTGACCGGCCGGCCTGTCGCGCTTCACGGATCCGGCTCAGGATGAGGACGTGGTAGTCCATCGAAAGCCCGAAGAGGATCACGAGCAGGAAGAGCGGTATCCAGTTGATCACCCCGCCGACGTCCTGGGCCCCGAGCAGCGCACGGCCATATCCCTTCTGGAAGACGAGCACCATCAGCCCGTACGACGCGCCCACCGAAAGCAGGTTGAGCGCGATGGTGAGCAGCGGGATGACGAGGGAGCGGAACGACAGCAGGAGCAACAGGAACGCCATGACGAGGACGAACACGAACACGACCGGGAGGTGCGCCTTCATGGTGGCGTTGAAGTCCACCGAGCCGGCCGTCGGACCGCCAACGTAGGCGGCCGTTCCCGGTACCCGGCCGAGCGTGGCGGGGACGACCGTGTTGCGCAGCAGCGACAGGGCGGACGTCGACCTCGAGTCGGTGCCGGTGCCGGCGAGGGAGACGGTGACGAGTGCCACCGTCTTGTCGGCGCTCACCGTCTCGACGACGGGCCCTGCCAGCTGGGGACTGTGCGCCTCGACGGCGAACCCGAGGGCGGTGATCGCCTGGGCGACCGGAGTGGCGGTCACGTCGGCCGCCTTCACGACGACCACGGCCGAGATGGGCGCGCCGGGGAAGGCCTTCTCGATGCGGTCGAAGGTCTGCACGATGGGAAGGTTGCGCGGCAGCGCGGTGAAGCCGGGGTCGACCGTGCGCATCTGCAGGACGGGCGCGGCCAGGGCGACGAGCGCCCCCACGGCCAGCACCACCGACACGAGGGGCCTGCGCAGCACACCGCCCACGACGGTCTCCCACGCACGCGAGCGCCCCGTCGCCCGCCGCCGCGCCACGACGGGCACCCGGCCCCATTCGATGCGGTCCCCGAGCCACGCCATCACGGCCGGGAGGACCGTGACCGAGCCGATGACGGCGACGGCCACGACGATCATGGTGCCCATGCCGAGGGAGACGAAGACCGAGTTGCCGGCGAGCAGCATCCCGGCCATGGCCGCGATCACGGTCAGACCCGAGATGAGCACGGCCTTGCCCGAGGTGGCGGCGGCGCGGGCCAGGGCGGAGTCGCCGTCGCGGCCGGCGGCCCGCTCCTGCAGCTTGCGACGCAAGTAGAACATCGAATAGTCGACGCCGACGGCGAGACCGACGAGCAGGACCACGGGCGCGATCTGGCCCTGGGCCACCGGATAGAGATGGCTGACCGGCTTGATGAGGCCGAGGGCGGCGATGACGGCGGTGAATCCGAGCAGCAGCGGCACCCCGGCGGCCACCAGCGCACCGAAGGCGATGAGCAGGATCAGCATGGTGATCGGGAGCGAGGTGTGCTCGGCCCGGTTGAAGTCACCGGTGTAGGCCTTCATGAGCGCCTTGGTGGCGCTGGCCGAGCCGAACTCCTCGATCCGGAGCTGAGGGTGCGCCCGGGCCGTGGCCGCGGTGGCGGTGAGGGCGCCTTCGACATTGGTCTGGGCTTGATTGCTGTTGCCCGCCACCTCGAAGGTGACGAGCACAGACCGGCCGTCGGCCGAGCGCAGGGCCGGCGCCGTCGACGCCCCGGGCACGAGGAACGGGGCCTGGATGGCGGCAACGGTGCGCAGCTGGCGCAGGCGGGCCACCAGGTCGCCGACCGCGCCCTGCAATGCGGCCGGCGTCACGGACGCACCCTTGCCCTGGATGAGGACCTCTTCGCCGTTGTGGAACGGAAACGCCTGCTGCATGGTGCTCGTGGCCCGGCCCGACTGGCCGTTTCCCATCTGGGCGTCGGTGAGGTTCCGCTGTCCGACGAGGCTCCCGACCAGGTAGGCGGCGAACACGAACACCAGCCATCCGAAGATCGCCTTGCGCCGGTGCCGGGAGCTCCATGCCCCGGCCGACGCGGCCAGATTGGGCGAAGGCGCCATAGTCACGGCCATCCTCCGGCCCGACGTGGGCACCTCCTAGAGGCGAACGTCCAGTTCGAGCTGTACGCCCCCCGCTGAAAGCCGCTCACATCCTCGCCATGTTGGCGAAGCGGGTGTGGTGGTCCATGAAGGCGAGCTGGGCGACCCCGGTCGGGCCGTTGCGGTGCTTGGCGATGATGATCTCCGCCGTTCCCCGGTCCTGCGAGTCGGGGTTGTACACCTCGTCGCGGTAGATGAACATCACGACGTCTGCATCCTGTTCGATGCTGCCGCTCTCGCGAAGATCGGCGAGCACCGGGCGCTTGTCCTGGCGCATTTCGAGGTTTCTCGAAAGCTGGGACAGGGCGATCACCGGGATGTCGAGCTCGCGGGCGAGCACCTTCAGTCCCCGGCTGATCTCCGACACCTCGACCTGACGGTTCTCGGAACGTCGCGAGTGCCCGCTCATCAGCTGCAGGTAGTCGACCACCACGAGGCCGAGGCCGTCGCGGGCCTTCAGCCGCCGCGCTTTGGCCCGGATGTCCATGACGGTGACGTTCGGGTTGTCGTCGATGTAGATGGGCGCGTCCCCGAGGCGACCGATGGCGTCGGAGATCTTCGGCCAGTCCGACTCGACGAGACGGCCGGTGCGCATGCGGCTGGCGTCGACCCGGGCCTCGGAGCACAGCAGTCGCTGGGTCAGCTCCATGTGGCTCATCTCGAGCGAGAACAGCAGCACCGGCACACGGGCGTGCACGGCGGCGTTCGCCACGATGCCGAGGGCGAAGCTCGTGTTGTGCGTGGGCACGAGCGCGGCGCCGGCCAGGAAGAGGTGCGTCGGCGAGCCGACCGAGATGCACCGCACCGGGACGGTGCCCACCTCCTCCACGGCCATGACGGCGCGTCGGGCGTGCGAACCGTCGGAGCGGATACCGGAGGTGATCGAGCGCAGTGCCTGGT
>DASRBM010000122.1:0-3721 GCA_035653635.1 Acidimicrobiales bacterium
TTCGCCACGAGGACGCGTGACGAGTGGGTGGCCGAGCTCGCCGGTGCCGACACCTGTGTGGCGCCCGTCCTCGAGATCGACGAGGTGGTGGCCGACGAGCACTTCCGCTCCCGTGCGGCGGTGGTGGAGGCCGAGCACCCCACCCGGGGACGGTTCCCCCAGACCGGCGCCGTCATGGCCGGCATGGCGGCGCTCCCCGATCCGGTGCCGCTCCCCGATCCCGAGCGCACCGACACGGCCGACCTGCTGGCCGCGGCGGGCGTCCCCGGCGAGCGGGTGGCGGAGCTGTTGGCCGCCGGGGTGGTGGCATGACGACGACGGCACTGCCCGACGACGTCGCCGCCCTCATCGGTGTGCCGCAGTACGAGGAGACCGGCGAGTTCCCGGTCGAGCGCGGCTACATCTGGACCACCTGCTCGTCGGTCGAGAACGGGAACCCGCTCTACTGGGACGACGAGGTCGCCGATGCGCTCACCGACGGGCCCGTCGCGCCGCCCACCATGGTGTCGGTGTGGTTCCGTCCCCACCACTGGGCCCCGGGCCGCCAGAAGCCGGCGCTCCCGCTGCAGGTCCACTTCGACCTGAAGGAGCGGCTCGGCCTGCCCGAGGCGGTCATGACCGAGAACACCATCGTCTTCCACGAGCCGGTCCGCCCCGGTGACGTGCTGCGCACCCACCAGGTGCTCCGGTCGGTGAGCGGGGAGAAGACCACCAAGCTCGGCACCGGGCGCTTCTGGGTCATCGACGTGGAGTACCGCAACCAGCGCGACGACCTCGTGGCCGTCGAGAGCTACACCGGGTTCGGCTACCGCCGGAGCGCGTCATGACCGTGACGGCCCCCCGCCTGCTGCACGGCGCCGTCGTCGTCGGCGACCTGCTGCCGGTGCTGCGTTACGACGTCACCGCCACCACCGTCGTCCTCGGGGCCCTCGCCAGTCGTGACTGGCGGCCGATGCACCATGACAAGGACTTCGCCGTCAACCGCAACGGCACCCGCGACATCTTCCTGAACACGCCCAACCAAGCCGCCTGGTTCGAGCGGTACCTGACCGACTGGTCGGGCCCGCACGGGCGCCTCGGACGGGTGACCTTCCGCATGCAGGGCTCGGTCTTCCCCGGCGACACCATGGAGCTGCACGGCGTGGTGGACGAGGTGGCGGTGGACGACACCGGCTGCGGATGGGCGGGGGTCGACGTGACCCTGCAGGTCGCCGGCGATGTGAAGACCACGTGCCGGGCCCGCCTGGCGCTGCCCGTGGATGACGACGACAACCCGTGGCGCCGGCGCGGCGACCGCTGGAAGCCCTAGGAGGGTCCCGTGCTCGACCTCGAATTCACGCCGGAGCAGCAGATGCTGCGCGAGACGGTGCGCGGCGTGTGCGCCACCTACTGCCCGTTGTCGGTCGTGCGCGAGCTCGAGGACGATCCCGTCGGCATCCCGGCCGAGCTGTGGAAGCAGCTCGGCCAACTCGACCTCATCGGCCTGCTGCTACCCGAGGAGCACGGCGGCGCGGGCATGACCCTCGTGGAAGGCGTCGTGCTCTACGAGGAGCTGGGCCGGTCCCTCGCACCCGTCCCGCATTTCGTGAGCGCCGTGCTGTGCGGCGGTGCGCTCGTGCGGGCCGGCTCCGACGCGCAGAAGGCGCGCTGGCTGCCCGCCATCGCCTCGGGCGAGGCCATCTGCACGCCCGCCTGGTTCGAACCGGAGAACGGATTCGGCCCTGCGGGTGTGCAGATGCGGGCCGTTCCCGACGGCGACGGCTTCGTCCTGAGCGGCACGAAGCGGCACGTGGCGTTCGCCGCCGCCGCCCACCAGCTCGTGGTGCTGGCCCGTACCGGCGACGGGCGCGACGACGTCGACCTGTTCCTGGTGGACCCCGCCGCGCCCGGTGTCACCCTCACGCAGCAGCTGAGCGTCGCCTCCGACACCCAGTACCGCGTCGACCTGGCCGGGGTGCGGGTGACCGGGGCCGACCGCATCGGTGGGGCCGGCAGCGGCTGGGCCACATGGGACGCGGTCATGCACGACGGCATCGTCCTGCTCGCGGCCCAGGCCATGGGTGGGGCCCGCCAGGCGCTCGACATCACCGTGCAGTACGCGAAGGACCGGCACCAGTTCGACAAGCCGCTCGGCGCCTTCCAGGCGCTCGCCCATTACCTCGCCGACGCGGTGACCACAGTCGACGGCGGGACGACCCTCGTGCACGAGGCGGCGTGGGCGAGTGCCGAGGGCCGCTCGATCGCCCGCCTGGCACCGATGGCCAAGCTGTTCGCCTGCCAGACCTACCGTGACGTGACGGCCATGGCGCAGCAGATCTTCGGCGGCATCGGCTTCACCGTCGAGTTCGACATCCAGCTCTACTTCCGGCGGGCCAAGGCGCTGCAGATCTCGTGGTGGGACACCCGCTATCTCGAGGAGCTGGTGGCCGCGGCCGTGCTCGACGGCGGGCCGGACGCGCAGGCCCGGACAGTCAGCTCTCGCTGAACGAGCCCGAGCGCGAGGATACGACGGCCGGGCTCTGGCCCGAACCCGTGCTCCAGGCCCACGTGCCCACCGCGCTGTAGGAACCGGGCGGCGCCGCCCCCGGTGTGCCGGCCGTCGTCATGACCTGGCCGTTCCACGCGGCGCGCAGCGTCTCCTCGTCACCCGCACTCAGCACGGTGGCCGCCGGTGCCGAGCACTCCTCGCCCTCGCCGGGCCACGGCCACACCTGTCCCTGGGCGTCGGTGACAACGATCCAGCTCGGGCAGTTGTAGGGCCCGGCCGACACCGGGTTGAACACGCACGACCGCACCGCCTGCAGCGTCGTCGTCACCTGCACGGCCTGTCCGGGCTGGTACGCGGTGGCGTCGGTGACGGTGCTCACACGCACGTCGCCCGCTTGGCAGGGCCCGATGGGGGCGGACGTCGCCGTCGTGGTGGGCGGTACGGCCGTCGTGGTCGGCGCCGGTGCGGTCGTCGGAGGCACAACGGTCAGGCGATGCGGCGTCGCCGTGGTCGAGGTGGACGTCGGCGGAGCCGACGAGCTCGAGGTGTGGTCACCGCGCAGGGCGGTGAAGGCGAGCACCACCACCACGGCGCCGAGGGCGGTGAGGATGGACGATCGCACGGCCGGGCGGTGCGGGGTGGAGCGGCGGGCCGAGGACGGTGGTGACCACGACGCGGGCGCGCCCGCGGCCGGTCGCCTCCAGGGCCATCTTGTCGACACACGCCCCTCCGGGGTCGGTTCCGGCGCCGAGCGCCGCCACCGCGCCGGCTGCGGTGGACCTCGGGAGCTTAGGTCCTAATCGAGGGCGAACTCCGCCTGGCGGGCCTGGCGTTCGAGTCCGAGCGTGAAGCCTTCGAGGAAGACGGCGGCCTCGTCGGTGCGCGGGTAGCGGGCGATCAGGTCGTAGAAGCGCTGTGAGTGCGACGGCTCGTCGAGATGGGCGAGCTCGTGCACGAGGACGGCGTCGAGGACCCACGGCGGCACCACCCGAAGCCGGTCCGAGATGCGGATCTCACCGCTGTGGGGCGAGCACGACCCCCACCGCCGTTGCTGGTTGCCGACCCACCGGATGGAGCTCGGGAGGGTGCCGCGCAGGTAGCGCCGGGCCAGGTGCCGGGCGCGTGCAGCCAGGTCCTCGTCGGAAGAGCGCACGTGGGGCCGTTGGGCGAGCACCCGGCCCACGAGCGACTGCACCATCTCCGCCCGTTCGGCCCCGGCGAGACGGGCCGGGA